>JACCYU010000094.1 GCA_013696315.1 Gammaproteobacteria bacterium
CAAGCACTGTGGGCAATCCTAACGGAGCAGCACAGCAGGCACGGGAATACAGCCCGAAAACGCGCCCGGGAAGGTGAACCGACGCCGCGCTAACGGCGTGTATCTCACTTGCGTCAGATGCAACACCAGGGCGCCCAGAGTGCGCTTCGCTTCTTCCGGGCTCAACGAGTTTATTTTAAATCTATGCAATGAGGGGAAAAGCCATGCAATCGCAACACAGCACCTGCATTAGCATTCGCTACGACCACATTCTGGCGGCGTGGCGCGAGCAAGTAACCGCAGCGGCGAATAGCCCGGATATCAAACACCCGATTTTGTATCAGGAACGCGAACTGTTGCCGCGCTTCTCAGCGCAATACGCAACGCTCATGGCGCTACCGACGTACGCGGCGCGCGATGCAGCGGCAGTGGAAACGATCGCTGGCCGGGGTGGCGCTGCTGCTGGCGCTGGGTCAAACGCCAGCAATGGCCGCCACCATTAATGTCGGCGGGGGATGCAGCCTGGTCGATGCGATTACAGCGGACAGAAATGATATAAAAATCCGGCCTAGCGAAGCAGCCGTGTTCAGGATCGCGGTGTCATCCATCCGTGGATCGATATCCCTGATTGCTTGAACATCAAACCCGTTGTTCCGAAGCCATTCTTCCACTTTCGCGCCAACGCCGACATCGACTAAGAATTTCAAATTCCGGTCATTCATCAACCGGTGATCTCAAACCTGTTCCTCCCCGACCCGCTCGGCCGCATAGAGCAGGGCGGCCCGAATGTCTTCAGCCTCGAGTTCCGGGTAATCCTCCAACAACTCCTGGTTGGTCACACCACCTGCCAGCGCCTTGAGGAATTGTTCAACTGTAATCCTGAGACGCCTGATCGTGGGCTTGCCAACCATCACCTTGGGATTGGCGGTAATTCTGTCTAGCAGCGTGTGCTCATTCATTTCGTCGACCTCCATTCTGCGCATTCAGCATCCATCTTTCTGCCACTGACCGCAACCGGTGGCTTGTGGGCCCAATGAGCGTTAGCGTTTCCCGCCGGCCACCATTAACTTTATAATCGCCTGCCAGCGGTCAAATGAAGCGCGATCAGGTGCCGCGTTTCCGTGGCGTCAACGCCGAACGGAAGCTCAGAGTTTGTGTATGTCACCGTAGAGTGTGGCTAATACTCAAGCGCCGCCTACAGCCGCCATCGCTCTCGATTGGCTTCACAACAGCAGCAGCTTATTCAGCAGTTCGCCGCGGTTATGTACCTCAAGCTTGCTATAAACCTGGCGGGTGTACGTAATCGCGGTATGGTCGCTGATGTCGAGGCGCCTGGCGATGGCCGGGCGGGAATGGCCAGCCGCCAGCAGCAAGCAAACCTGCGTCTGGCGGGACGAAAGTGGCGGTAGTCGCTCCAGCTGGCGCAGTAGTTTGAGCGGCAGCGGCTCCTGATGTTTGATCGTGATGCCGATTAAGGACGCCGGCTGTGGCGCGTGATGGTTGAGCCAGTAGGCGCGAAACACAAAGCCGCCCCAGGGATTACGATGACGCCACACCGGCGGCCCGACCGCTTATTTGCCGCCGTGGAAGATCTCGAGCAGGCGCTGACACAGCTGCATCGCGCCTGCCGGCAGTGCCTCCTTAGCTTGCGTCTGCGCTATTAACGCGTCGGTGGAAATGGCCGGGTGCGACGTGAGATAGAGAAGCCTCCGCGCCTCAGGCGACATGAACTGAACCCGGCCCGCGGCATCCACGATCATCATCCCCTCGTTCCCGCTGTCGACCAGGGGCGCTTCGAATTCGGGCGGCGGCGCGGTCAGCGCGTGCGCGAAATACGGGATGATTGCGCCGAGACGAAAACTGTCCTGCGCAGTGTAATCCGCATCGCCCGGCGCGCGCTGCAGAATCATCGCGCCTAGCGCGGGCCCGCCCTCGTCGATGATGGCCTTGAGGCTCTCATCGAAACCCAACGGGCGCATGATCAGATTGTAATAGTCATGCCGGTAATACGCCCGGCGCTCGACCTTCATGCCCGCATCAAACGACAAGACGCCCCGCAGACTGCGCAGCGCCTCGGTAAATCCCCAGATCACCTCGTTCTCGCGCCGGTTATAAAACTCGCTGAGATAAAGCGTCCCCGCAGGCGTCATGTCTTCGAGATTCTCAAAGAAGAAGGCGCTCATCTGCTGCCGGTCATCGACCCACAGAAATTGGTTCGCGTGGGAGAGCACCAGGTCGTGCATTTCCTTGAGCAGCACCGGCATGATGGCCTGGCTATCCAGCCCCAGACAACACAACTGCTTGATGCGCGTCAGCAACGGTTCTTGGACATGACCCGTCTCTCCACGTCCCCTCCCGCTGCTTTGGATTCGGCTTAAGACACAAGCGATCTAAAGCTAGTCCTTTTACCGGAAAGTAGCACGATCGGGGGATGTTTTGCCAGCTTGCGCAGTGATACACAGGAGTTTCATTGGCTGGATGTTGCAGCGCGTCTTTTACCGCAGGCAGGAACATCATGCACAAGCGCGGCCGGAGCTTCATGGGTTGTCTGCACCGCTTAATTGAGTGCGGCGCGAGCGCTGACCCACTGATCCACACCAATCACTCGTAACGAGGAGACCCACGCATCTCGCCCCACCCTTCTTCCACGACCGAGTATTTTATTTGCCTGGAGGCAACACAATGCACATCGAGCATCAAGACCGCGGCAGCATTCGGTACGACAGTGTTCTATCGGCATGGCGCGAACAACTATCGCAAGCCGCGAACCCGGCGCTAAAGCAACAACTGGTAAATCGAGAGCGCGAGCTGTTGCCGCGGTTCACGGCGCAGTATGCGAGACTGCTGGAGTTGCCTCGTCGCACGCGACGGGCAATGCAGCGGCGATGGAAGCGGTCGCTAGGCGGCGTCGCATTGCTGATGCTACTGGGCCAGACGCCGGCGCTCGCCGCGACGATCAACGTCGGCGGCGCGTGTACGCTAGTCGACGCCATCACCGCGGCCAATAACGATGTCGCCACCGGCGGATGCTCGGCGGGTAGCGGCGCGGATACGCTAGGGCTGTCGGGGAACTTGACGCTGACGGCTGTGAACACCGATTTATACGGACCGACTGCGCTGCCGGCAGTGACCAGCGCCATCACGGTCGAGGGTAATGGCGCCACCATTAGCCGCGCCAGCGGCGCGCCCGACTTCCGGCTCTTCGCTGTGGACAGCACCGGTAGTTTGACTCTCAGGAAGACCAAAATCACGGGCGGCCGGCTCTCCGGCGTCGATGCGCTTGGCGGTGGTTTGTTTAACAACGTCGGCGAGCTCACGATCATCGACAGCACCGTCTCGGGCAACGCGGTGACGAGTGACTCTGGCGACGGCGGCGGCATTGCGACCCGTAGTACCTCCGAGCAGGTTTCGCTCACCTTGATTAACAGCACCGTCGCGGACAATACCGCCGGTGACCTGGGCGGTGGCATCAATTTCCGCAGTTTTGGCAAGCTCACCGTGGACAAATCCACGATCTCTGGCAACTCCGCCCGCGATGGCGTGGGTCTCCTGCACATCGGCGACAACAGTGCGATCAGCAACAGCACGATCTCAGGAAATTCGTCGTCAGGCTACGGCGGCTCTGGGGGCCTATTGCATGGTGGTACCCTGACCCTGACCAGCACAACCGTGTCAAACAATTCCGCCGCTGGCATGTACGGCGTCGGTGGAGTCGCCGCCTTCGCGGGCGGCACCCTCACCCTGACCAACAGCACGATCACGGGCAATTCTGCTCCAAACTCCGGTGCCGGCGGCTTGGCCGGCAGTACCATCATCCTCAATCGCACGTTGGTCTCGGGTAACCAAGGTCCGCTCGCCGCAGAGCTTTTCACATACGAAGGAGACAGCGGCGTAAACGCCAGCAATTTCAACATATTCGGGCACAGCGGTCTGACCAATGTGCAGGCGTTCTCATCGAACTTTGTCCCTTCCGGCGGCGACATCACCGCCACGTCTGACGGCACGACGCCCACGCCGTTGTCCGCCATCCTCAACACCACGCTCGCCAACAATGGGGGCCTACCAAGACCCATGCGCTCGTCTCCGGCAGTCCGGCGGTCGATGCGGTGGGCTCCGGTTGTCCGCCGCCCAATACTGATC
>JACCYU010000095.1 GCA_013696315.1 Gammaproteobacteria bacterium
ATCCTGCGGCTTACTATTACTACGATAACGAGCGTGGGCCGGTGCCATTCGCGCCGGACGCGGAGCACTCGCGGGCGCTTATCAGCGGCAGGACCTTGCAGGCGTTACGCGCCGCAAAGTCGCCGGACGCGACGCTGGCCGGTGAATCCCGCGCGTTATTGCGCGGCATTATCGACTATCAGTTGCGCGGCAAAAAACTCATCAGCCGCGAAATCATGAAATTTCTCGCCGATGGATGACAGCGGTCGCGAAGCACGCGCATGGCTATGACCACGGGTAACAATTTGCGGCTCGGCGTGAACCTGGACCACGTCGCCACCATCCGGCAGGCGCGCTTTACGCCGTATCCGGATGTCATGGAAGCCGTACGGATCTCGGAACGCGCGGGCGCCGACGGTATCACCCTGCATCTGCGCGAAGATAGACGTCACATCCAGCCCGACGACGTTTACGCCGCGCGTGAAATAATCACCACTTCCATGAACCTGGAAATGGCCGCCACCGAGGCGATGATCGCGCTCGCGGTGAATCTGCGCCCGGAATACTGTTGCATCGTGCCGGAGCGCCGCGAAGAGTTGACCACCGAAGGCGGGCTGGATCGGGCCGGCAGCGAACGGCGCCTGACGGAAGCCTGCCGACGCCTCGCGGCGGCCAACGTCAAGGTATCGCTCTTTATCGAGCCGACTATCGCCGCGATAGACGCGGCTCTGGCTATCGGTGGGCCGATAGTCGAGCTTCACACCGGTGCCTATGCGGGGGCGAGCGGCGAACGTCAGGCCCAAGAGCTCGAACGGCTGATACAAACCGCGGCATACGCGGCCGATGCGGGCCTTCAGGTCAATGCCGGGCACGGCCTGCATTGCGCGAACGTCGGTGCTGTCGCCGCCATTCCGCAACTGAAGGAACTCAACATCGGACACGCGATCGTGGCGCGCGCGCTGTTTATCGGTCTGCACGCCGCCGTGGTCGAAATGAAGCGGGCGATGGCAACAGGCCGCGGTCAGGAACCCTGAGTCGCGTAGTTCCACGCGTCCGCCATGTGCGGAACCGCGTACGCTGAAGGGCATCGAAACAATTCCGGTCCGCGGGCTTGCAAGCAGCTGCTCCGACCTCTGGTGTTATCTCATCTGTTTCACCGTAAAATCACGTAATGGATGCGAAATCAATCAGCCCCTCGATGAATTTCCCGACCCTCGAAGCGTTTGTCGGCAACACGCCGCTGGTAAGGCTGCAGCGCATCACGCCCGGCAATCACAACACCTTGCTCGCCAAACTGGAGGGCAACAATCCCGCCGGCTCGGTCAAGGATCGGCCGGCGGTCAGCATGATCAAACACGCGGAGTTGCGCGGCGAGATTCATCCCGGTGACACCTTGATCGAGGCCACCAGCGGCAACACCGGGATCGCGCTGGCGATGGCGGCGGCCATCAAGGGTTATCGCATGGTGCTCATCATGCCCGAGAACATGAGCGCCGAGCGGCGCGCGACCATGAAAGCGTTCGGCGCTGAGATCATCCTGGTGTCCGAGGAGGACGGCATGGAGGGCGCTCGCGATCTCGCGCAGCAAATGGGTGAGGACGGCAAGGGCCGGGTGCTGGATCAATTTGCCAACCCGGACAACCCACGCTCGCACTTCGAGGGCACCGGGCCTGAAATCTGGAACGAAACCGGAGGCGCGATCACGCACTTCGTCAGCTCCATGGGCACCACCGGCACCATCATGGGCGTGTCGCGGTATCTGAAAGCGCAAAACCACGACATTCAGATCGTCGGAGTGCAGCCCGCCGAAGGCTCGCGCATCCCCGGCATCCGTCGCTGGCCAGAAGCTTATCTACCGAAGATTTATCATGCAGAGCAAGTCGACCGCGAGATCGATGTCGATGAAAAAGAGGCCGGTGACATGATGCGGCGCCTGGCGGCCGAAGAGGGCATCTTCGCCGGCGTATCCTCCGGCGGCGCGGTGGCGGCGGCGTTGCGTCTGTCCGCGGAAGTCGAGAACGCGCTAATCGTTGTTATCATCTGTGATCGGGGCGACCGGTATATTTCCACCGGGGTGTTTCCGGCTTAAGCTGCCGGCATAAAGCGCGATTGCCCCCGGTTACTGGTGCGCGGTGAAAACGTGAACGTACTCGTCTTCGATATCGAAACCGTGCCCGACGTGGAGGCTGGCAGGCGACTGCTGGAACTGGACGGCGTGCCGGACGCCGATGTCGCCACCGCCATGACGCATCTGCGGCATCAGCAGACCGGCCGGGATTTTCTGCCCCTGCATCAGCAGCGCATCGTGGCGATTTCCATCGCCATGCGTGCCGGCAATAACTTCAAACTATGGTCGCTGGGTGACGAGGACTCAGCGGAATCCGAGCTTCTGCGGCGTTTTTACGATGGCATCGACCGCTTCAATCCCACCCTTGTGTCGTGGAACGGCTGTGGCTTCGATCTGCCGGTCATCCATTACCGCTCGCTGCTGCACGGCGTGGCCGCGCCGCGTTACTGGGAGACCGGCGACAGCGAGACGAGCTTTCGTTATAACAATTATCTGAACCGCTTCCACTGGCGGCATATCGATCTGATGGACGTGCTGGCCGGTTACAATCCGCGCGCGTTCGCGCCGCTGGATCAGATTGCGACTATGCTGGGGTTGCCCGGCAAAATGGGCATGCACGGCGGCAAGGTGTGGGAGGCGTTTCAGGCCGGCGACATCGCCGCGATCCGCGATTATTGCGAGACCGACGTACTCAATACGTATCTCGTGTATCTGCGCTTCGAGCAGATGCGCGGCCAGCTCGACGGCGAGGCGCATGCGCGCGAGTGTCAGCTTGCGCGCGATGCGCTGACCGTGATGGACAAGCCGTACCTGAACGAATTTCTCGCGCGCTGGCAGTCGTAGGATCGACGGTCGCGGACCGGGTACAACACCGATGGTCGCGACCATGAGCCTATCCAAAATTAGGCACTGTCATTCTGAAGGAGCGTAGCGACTGAAGCATCTTGGCTCCACTCAAGCATCAAATACAGATTCTTCGCTTCGCTCAGAATGACAAAAGGTTGGGGTAGTCTCTATGTCAGCAATCCAGCCAGGATCTTCGCGTAAGTTCGCGAGAGTGTAGCCAGGTCCTCGATGCGCACATGTTCGTCGATTTTGTGGATGCTGGCATTGACCGGCCCCAGTTCGATCACCTGTGCGCCAGTAGGCGCGATAAATCGCCCATCGGAAGTGCCGCCCGCGGTCGATAGCTTCGTCTCCAGGCCGGTGACTTCGCGGATCGCGTTGCGGGTCACGGCGACCAGTTCGCCGCATTCGGTCAAAAATGGCTCGCCTGACAATGTCCACTCCAGATCGTAGCGGAGGTCATGCGCGTCCAGCAGCGCCTCGACTCTTTGTTCGAGTTCCGCTTGCGTCACCGCCGTCGAAAAGCGGAAATTGAAGATCGCGCCCAGCATGCCGGGGATGACATTGTCCGCGCCGGTGCCGGCGTTGATGTTGGAAACCTGAAAGCTGGTCGGCGGAAAGTGTTCGTTGCCGCGATCCCATTCGGTTTGTACAAGCGTGGCGAGGGCGGGCGCGAAGCGATGGACCGGGTTGTCCGCGCGATGCGGATGCGCGACGTGCCCTTGTATGCCGTGTATCCGCAACTCGCCGGTCAGTGAGCCGCGCCGGCCGTACTTGATCGTGTCG
>JACCYU010000096.1 GCA_013696315.1 Gammaproteobacteria bacterium
GCAATCTGCCGGTAACGCCAACCCCATGACAAACGCAGACTCAACTCCGCACGCTCCGACCGCGTCAATCTCGTATACCTTGCCATGCAACACCTCCGGTCTCACCATCATAGGCGTTGCACTAGAAGCTTGAGACCACCCACGCAATTCTACAATCTCGGCGACGGTCACACGGCCGTCTCGGAGGGACAGGAGCTGATCGACATCGGCAAGCCGATTGCGCGCGCGATTACCGGCGGCACCGTGCCCTTTAAGAATGCAAGCGGCGAAGCCGTACAGAAGCTGCTCGGCTTCAACGTGACCGCGGGCGTGAACCTGCGCTTTCGCCTCAAGGTGGACGACTTCCGCGCGGACTTGTTGTAGACGATGTGCCGGGCCGGTGGGTTATGGCGCGCGCGCCTTAACCCACCGGCGAAAGTGGCGATCCTTGCAATCAGCGTTGGGCTACGGCCTTCGGTCCAATCCAACCTCCCAATCCGAGCACGAGACTATGAAATCTTTGCAATCAACGAGTTTGACCGCGACGCGCTTAATGGCGCTGGGCCTGATGACTAACCCCGCCCTCGCCGCCTCCTTCACCGTCAACTTGACGGGAGATCAAGCCGACAGCGCCGTTGCGGACGGCATCTGCGACACGGACGGCAACCCCGGCACCGGACTCCAATGCACCTTGCGGGCGGCCATCCAGCAGACGAACGCTACATCCAGCGCGGACACCATCAACTTCGCCATCCCCGGCGTCGGGATAAAGACCATCCTTCCGACCAGTGCGCTGGAGATCACGCAGCCAGTAACCATCAACGGCTACACCCAGCCGGGCGCCAAGCCCAACACCAAGAAGGTAGGCGACGATGCGATCGTACTCATGCAGCTCGCCGAAACCTTCGCCGGGAACAACGGTGATGGCCTCAGTATCAGCGATACCGGTTCTAATTCCGTGATCAGAGGGCTCGTGATCAACCGCTTCAGCAACTCCGGCATCCGCATTAAGGGCAATAACAACAAGGTGGAGGGCAACTTCCTCGGCACCGACCCCACCGGTACGGTCGATCTCGGCAACGGCGACTTCGGCGGCGTGCTTGTTAACAATGGCGACGCCAACACCATCGGAGGCAACTCGCCTGCTGACCGCAACCTGATCTCGGGCAACCAAGTCGGCGTCTCCCTCAACGTCGGCTCGGTCGGCAACAAGGTGCAAGGCAACTACATCGGCACTGATAAGAACGGCACCGCTGCTTTGGGCAACGATCGCGACGGCGTCGAGATCGTCGATGCATCTCGCAGCACCATCGGAGGCAGCGTGGCCGAGGCCAACATCATCGCCTTCAACGGACTGGGCGGGGTCGTCATCAAGTCATTCTTCGCAGATGGCGATGCCTCCGGTAACCGCATCCAGTTCAACTCGATCTTCGCCAACGGCACGCTAGGCATCGACTTAGGCAACGACGGCCAGAACTCCAACGATCCCAAAGATCCCGACGCCGGTGAAAACGACCTGCAGAACGCGCCGGTCATCACCTCCGCCGCCTTCAGCGGCGAGGGACTCACGATCAAGGGCAAGCTTAACAGCACTCCCAGGAAGGCCTTCCTGGTCGAGTTCTTCGCCAATCCCACAGGCGAGAGCGAAGGCAAGAAATTCATCGGCAATAAGGCCGTGAGCACCAACGCCAACGGCAACGTCAGCTTCACGTTCGTACCGTCCAAGGCGGTCTTTGCAGACAGCGTGACCGCCACGGCGACCAATGTGGTTGCGGCGAATACGTCCGAGTTCTCACTACCGCGCCAGATGTCGACGGATTAAGGACGCCGCGGGGCTCAGCCACCAGTCATTGCGAGGCGTCGTAGCAGACGCGGCAATCTGCCGAACAGATTGCTTCGGCGTCCCTGCCTCGCAATGACTCATTCATTCACGATCGGAGCAAGACCATGACTTTTTTCAATCACGGAAACACAAGCATGGTTCCTGGAGTTTGACCATGGCGGCAGTGGCGACCTTCGCCTTCTCGTCCATCGCGCAGGCGATCCCGCCGGGACAGCGCGACTTCGATACGGGTCCCGTGAGTACTTTCTCGCAATCTTTGGCCATCGTGCCGAACACCAGCGTGACCGTGAACAACGGCAGTAGCGCCCGCGACTGCGAACAGGATCGGGGAATCATCCGCGAAAGACTCTAACGCACCTTTAACTCATGTCAGAGAGACGAGGAGGCAACATGCGAAAAGTAACGCTGCAACTCACTTTAGTGACCGCGCTGTTGCTCGGCAATGCGTGGGCATGGGCGGATACTGACTACACCAGAAAGTCCGCGGACGAATTCTCGTCGGACGTGGCGTCCACGTGGTTCGAACAGCTTTACGACATCGTGAAGGCCGAGGAGACAGCCCCGCCGCCCGCTTCGCGTATCTACGGCATCACCGCCGTCGCGCTGTACGAGGCGCTCGTGGCGGGGACGAAGACGCATCGCCCGCTCGCACGCCAATTGAACGGCCTTACGTCCATGCCGCGGCCCAAGCAGAACAAGAGGTATCACTGGCCGACGGTGGCGAATACGGTGCTTGCCAGGACGATCCGCGGTCTCTATCCGGCCATGTCCAAGGAATCCTTGCGCATGCTCAGGAAACTGAAGCGGCACATCGCGTCCCTGCAGAGTGCGATGGTTAGCAAACAGCTATATCGACGTTCTGCGGCGCACGGCCGGGCGGTGACGAGGGCAATCCTCGACTGGGCCGCCACTGACGGATTTGCGAGCCATAACGAGTGCCCGTATTTCCCTTTATCCGTGCCAGGCGCCTGGGAGCCGACGCCCCCGCTTTTCAGTCCAAGCCCCGCGCAACCCTGCTGGGGTCTCATCCGGCCGATGGTGCTGATTTCGGGGGAGGAATGCGCAGCACCCGGCCATCCGGCGTTCTCCACCGATGTTTCCTCGGACTTCTTTGCGGCCGCACTCGAAGTCTATGAGACGGGCACAAGTCTCAGCGCCGATCAGAAAACGATTGCCGACTACTGGGCCGACGGCGCTGGCGCCACCGGCACGCCGCCGGGACACTGGATCGCGATCGTCAGCCAGATCGCGCGCGAAGACGACTTGTCGTTGGCGGCTGCCGCCGAGGCGTATGCGCGCGTCGGCATTGCCGTGCACGACGCTTTCATCGCGTGCTGGAGCGCGAAGTACTTGTATAACGTGCAGCGTCCCGTGACCTACATCAATGACCATATCGACGCCTATTGGGCGCCTTACACCCCGACGCCGGGCTTTCCGAGCTACACCTCCGGGCACTCGGCGCAATCGGCGGCGGCGGCGCGCGTGCTCACCGACATGTTCGGGATCAAGTCCCTCACCGACACGACGCATAGCGACCACGGGCTGGTGCCTGCCCAGAAGCCCCGCACGTTTGGCTCCTTTGATCAGGCCGCGACCGAGGCGGCGGCATCCAGGCTCTATGGGGGCATTCACTATCCTTTCGACAACGATGACGGTCTTGCGGCCGGACAATGCATCGGTCAGACGATCGTTAACCGTGTGCGCTTCAAGGACGACGATGATTGAGGCTAAGTCAAACGACTCGCACCATCCTGCACGCGCCAGCCTGTCCGCGCTTAATGCGGAACGAAGAGGAAGCGAGGCGCCCGTGCGCTGTTAACCCGCATAACGAACACGTGACAAGAGGAAAGATGACATGACGATCGATCAATCGAAACTTGAAGCCTTCATGCACCAGGCAGTCGCTGGCATGGCGGCCGGCATGTCGGGCGTGATGACCACCATCGGCCACAAGCTCGGCCTGTACAAAGCAATGGCCGGCGATGGCCCGATGACTGCCGCGGAGCTGGCCACAAAGACCGGCACGCACGAGCGCTACGTGCGCGAATGGCTGAACAATCAGGCGGCCGGCGGCTACGTCAGCTACGACCCGGCGGAGCGCACCTATGAACTGCCCGACGAGCAGGCCATGGTGTTAGGGAAAAATAGGAGAGCCCGGCGTTCAATCCACCTGCGGTTGAGGTCGTGGCGAGCTTGTGGCTGGACGAGGAAAAGGTGATCAACGCCTTCCGCACGGGCGATGGCATCGGCTGGCACGAGCATCACCGGCTCTTCTTCGGCACCGAGGCGTTCTTTCGGTGGGGGTACAAGGCCAATCTGACCACGGTCTGGATCCCTGCGCTGGACGGCGTGGACGCAAAGCTGAAGTCCGGCGGCAAGGTGGCCGACGTAGGCTGCGGCCACGGCGCCTCCACCATCGTCATGGCTCGGCCTATCCGAACGCGGCCTTCGTCGGTTTGGATTATCACGCCGGGTCGATCAATACCGCGCGAGCCCGGGCCGAGGAGGCGGGTCTCGATGGCCGGGTGAAATTTGAGATGGCCACGGCGAAGGACTATCCGGGAAACGACTACGACCTGATCTGCTTCATGGACTGTCTGCACGACATGGGCGATCCCCTGGGCGCAGCGAAACATGCTCGCCAGGCGCTGGCCGAGGACGGCGCGGTGCTGCTCGTCGAGCCATTTGCCGGAAATAACGTGGAGGACAACCTCAACGCGGTCGGGCGACTGTACTACGCCGCCTCCACCGCCATCTGCACGGCCAATTCGCTCTCCCAGGAGGTCGGGCTCGCGCTTGGTGCGCAGGCGGGCGAGGCCCGATTGCGCGAGATCATGCGCGATGCCGGCTTCAGTCGCTTCCGCCGCGCCGCCGAGACACCGTTCAACCTGGTGCTGGAGGCGCGACCGTGATAGCGGCACCGGGAAGGGACGAAAGATACGCAGACCTCGCGCGGCCCAGGCGAAGCGTACCCAAACGGCGAAAGCAATCAACAATCGGAGCAGGATCATGAAAAGCTCAATAGGCATCGGTAGTCCTAAGCTGACCCGCAACTTGCTGTTCATCGCGGCGCTTGCGGCCGCGCCGGTTCTCGCGCACGGCCCGGCGCACGATGAGTCGCTCGCGCGACCGCTTAACGACGGAGCGACCGGGAATCAAGACTTTTTTCCCACCCACCTGCTCGCGCCCGTGTGCGGATTGCACGAGCATCACGGCGCGCATGGCAAACATGCGGCGTACGCGCGACGCCTGGAGCTGGCGAAGCTTGCGCAAGAGTAAGGTTCGATGTTCGATGATGATCCGCCCTTGTACGATAACCTGGGCGAGCTCAGCTATCCGATCACAACGGATAACCCGATGGCGCAGCGCTACTTTGACCAGGGGCTGCGCCTGGCCTACGCCTTCAATCACGTGGAGGCCTGGCGCGCTTTCCGCAAAGCGCGGCAGCTCGACCCGGAGTGCGCGATGTGCTACTGGGGCGAGGCTTTCGCCCTTGGCCCGAACATCAATGCACCGATTGAGCCGGCGGCGATGAGACAGGCGGTCGCCGCGATCGAGAACGCCAAGGCAAGAATGACAGATGAGAACGCGCGCGAACGCGCGCTGATCCAAGCATTGGAAAAGCGCTACTCGATAGAACCCGAGGCCGATCAGGCGGCACTCAACGAGGCTTATGCGAACGCAATGGGCGAAGTAGCGGCGCGCTTCCCGGGCGATGTCGATATCGCCTCGATGTACGCCGATGCGCTAATGAACCTCTCGCCCTGGAATTACTGGGAGGCGGATGGCCTTACGCTGAAAGCTCCGGTGGGTAAGCTCGTCGAGACGCTGGGCCGCGCGCTGGCAAAAGCGCCGAATCATCCGTACGCGATTCACCTGTATATCCACGCGATGGAGGCTTCCAAAGCGCCGGAGCGCGCGGAAGTTTATGCCGATCGGCTGGGCGCGCAGATACCCGGCGCCGGACATCTCTTGCACATGCCCTTCCACATCTACTTCCGCACCGGCCGCTTTCGGGACGCCATCGCGGTCAACGAGAATGCGGTCGCGGCGGACGAAGCGTACCTGGCGCGAGCCGGCTCGGAAGCGAGCGAGATGTACGCCTTCGGCTACTATCCGCACAACGTGCATTCGCTGCTGGAATCGGCGCGCATGGCGGGCGACGCTAAAACCGCGCTTGTGGCCTCCCGGAAGCTGCCAGGCCTGCTGTCCGACTCTGTGACGGCCGCCGTTCCCTGGGTGCAGATGATCGAGGCCGCGCCTTATTTTGCCCATGCGCAGTTCAGCGATCCGGCCATCACCCTGCGCGAACCCGATCCCGGCAACCGCTTTCCCTACGTCAAGGCCATGTGGCACTACGCGCGCGGGGTGGCGCTGGCCGCGCGCGGCGACACAAACGCCGCGCGCCGCGAGGCTGATGCCATCGCCGTCATCGGCAAAGATGAGGATATCAGCGCGCTGGACGCGGGCGGCGTACCGGCCAGCGAATTGCTGCGACTGGCGCGCCGGGTCGTCGCCGGGCGGATCGCGCAGGCTGAGCACAATTATGAGCGCGCGGTCGGCGAGTTCCGGCAGGCGGTCAAGATTCAGGATTCACTGTTCTATATGGAGCCGCCTTTCTGGTATTACCCGGTCAGCCAGTCACTGGGCGCGGCCCTGCTGCAGGCGGATCGCTTCACCGATGCCGAGACTGTATTTCGGGAAAGTCTCGCGGGCTAGGTGACCGCGCCAACATCGATCTCGCCCAGCTTTAGCCATACGCAATAGTCATTGCGTTTCCTTGAAGTACCTGGCGTCGCGCAACAGGATTGCACGCGGCACCGTACGCCAGTGGACTGTTATGGCTAAAGGCGTAGTGAACCGTAGGCCGCCGATCCCTTGGCGACAGCGCGTTGGGAAAGGATTACCGACCTACCAGCTTGTCGGCAAAGGATTGCCGACCTACAGCTTCTGAAATACCTGATTTAGCCGCCTAATTGTTCTGAATCACAATCTTCGGGAAGCGGGCGCTGAAATCCTTGCCCCTCAACGCGAGCTTCGCCGCGGTGCGGCGCGCGATGTCGCGATAGATTGCCGCCACCTTGCCATCCGGGTCGGCCACCACGGTGGGCGTGCCGCTGTCGGCCTGTTCGCGGATGTGGATGTCCAGCGGCAGCGAACCCAGCACGTCCACGCCGTAGTCCCGGCTCATGCGCTCAGCACCCCCCTCGCCGAAAATATGCTCCTCGTGGCCGCAATTCGAACAGATGTGCGTGCTCATGTTTTCGACGATGCCGAGCACGGGCACATCGACCTTCTCGAACATTTTCAGGCCCCGGCGCGCATCCAGCAGCGCGATGTCCTGCGGCGTGGTGACGATGACCGCGCCCGAGACCGGAATCTTCTGTGCCAGGGTTAATTGAATATCCCCGGTGCCGGGCGGCAGATCGACGATCAGATAATCGAGATCGCGCCAGCGCGTATCGTTCAGCAACTGCTCCAGCGCCTGCGTGACCATGGGGCCGCGCCAGATCATGGGCGTTTCTTCGTCGATCAGAAAGCCAATCGACATGGCCTGAATGCCGTGGTTTTCTTTCGGCTCCAGACTCTTGCCGTCCTTCGATTCCGGCTGGCCGACAAGCCCCAGCATGCGCGGCTGGCTGGGACCGTAAATATCCGCGTCCAGAATACCCGCCACAGCACCTTCGGCCGCCAGCGCCAGTGCCAGGTTTACCGCGGTGGTGGACTTGCCGACGCCGCCCTTGCCCGAGGCAACAGCGATGATGTTCTTGACGTTCTGCATGGGCTTGAGCGACTTTTGCACGGCGCGCGACTGAATCTTCCACGACACATCGACCCGCGCCTCACGCACGCCTGCAACACCCTCGACCGCCTCACGCACCCGCGCGGCCAATTCGTCTTTGAAGCCTTCGGCCGGGTAACCGAGCACGACGTTCACATGGACACGGCGGCCATCGATCGCGATATCGGCAATCGATTTTTCCGAGACCAGGTCCGTGCCCGAATGGGGATCGATCACGCCTTTGAGCGCCGCTTCGACCTGTTCGCGGGATAGTTCCGTCACTGGATAATTCCTCCTGGTATGCCGGTAAGCGCAGTGGTCGCGGCTGGAGCGCCGCGCCTGTGTGTCGCAAAGTGAATGGGGACGCGATCCGCGTTAGCGGGCCGGCACAAACCACGATAATAATGAGCCTCGATTGTATCGCATGCGGCACGGCGCGATAACCCGACCGGCCGTGGCGGTGATAAAGTCTAGCTGTTAAGGTGCGATGTTAAAGTCAACATTCACTTGGAGCCTCTCCCAGAACTCGTTTGTCATTCTGAGAGAAGCGAAGAATCTGTACCAACGCTTGAGTGGTACAAGATTTATCAGTCGTTGCACTCCTTCAGAATGACAGGCTTAATCCTGGCTATGCTCATAATAAATAGCTGGCATCCAGGCGCCACCCAGCAAGATCTGAATGAGTAACGCGAAAAGAAAAATCCTCGTCACCAGCGCGCTGCCCTACGCCAACGGGCCTATCCATCTGGGGCATCTCGTGGAATATATCCAGACCGACATCTGGGTACGCTTCCAGAAGCTGCGCGGCCACGACTGCATTTACGTATGCGCCGACGATTCTCACGGCACGCCGATCATGCTGAAAGCGCGCGAGCTTGGCGTTACGCCCGAGCACTTAATCGAACGAATTGGACGCGAGCATCAGGCGGACTTCAGGGATTTTCTCGTCGGCTTTGACAACTACCACAGCACGCACTCCGAGGAGAATCGCGCGCTTTCGGAGCACATCTACCGTCGGCTGAACGAACGGGGATTCATCGCGAAGCGCACCATCTCGCAGGCCTTCGATCCGGAAGTCAAAATGTTCCTGCCCGACCGCTTCATCAAGGGCGAGTGCCCGCGCTGCGGCGCGCCGGATCAGTACGGCGATTCGTGCGAGGTGTGCGGCGCGACGTACGCGCCGACGGACCTTAAAAATCCGCGTTCCGTGTTATCGGGCGCGGTGCCGGAAACCCGTGAATCGGAACATTACTTTTTCACCCTGGGCAAATTCGAGCACGACCTGGCGGCGTGGATGCAAACCGGCTCGCTGCAGCCGGAGATCCGCAACAAGCTCAACGAATGGTTCGAAGCCGGCCTCAAGGACTGGGATATTTCGCGCGACGCGCCCTACTTCGGCTTCGAGATTCCGGATGCGCCAGGAAAGTATTTTTATGTGTGGCTGGACGCGCCGATCGGCTACATGGCGAGTTTCAAGATTTACTGCGACCGCGAAGGCGTCGCCTTCGACCATTACTGGGCCGAAAGCAGCGAGGCCGAGCTTTATCACTTCATCGGCAAGGACATTGCCTATTTCCACACCTTGTTCTGGCCGGCGATGCTGCAAGGGGCCGGCTTTCGCAAACCCACCGGCGTCTACTGCCACGGCTTCCTCACCGTCAACGGGCAGAAGATGTCCAAGTCCCGCGGCACCTTCATCATGGCGCGCACGTATCTGGAACACGTCAAAAACCCGGAGTATCTGCGCTATTACTTCGCCGCCAAGCTGCGCGCCGGCGTGGATGACATCGACCTGAATTTCGATGACTTCGTTGCGCGAGTGAATAGCGACCTCGTGGGCAAATTCGTGAACATCGCCAGCCGTTGCGCCGGCTTCATCATCAAACACTTCGATGAGAAACTCGGCGAGCCGGATTTCAGGACGGAATTCGAATATAACTCCGCGTTGGACTCGGACGAAATTGCCGGTTATTACGAATCACGCGAATACGGCAAGGCGGTGCGCAAGATCATGCAACTCGCCGATTCCGCGAACCAGTACGTAGACGCGAGGAAACCCTGGGAGCTCGCCAAACAACCTCACAAGCGTGTTGAACTACACACCGTTTGCTCGACAGCGCTCGCGCTGTTTCGCGACCTGGTGCTATATATTTCGCCGATACTTCCGTCTGTCGCGGCAGCCGCGGAGAAATTTCTTAATATCCCGAAGCTGCAATGGATAGATACGAGCGAGCCTCTTGTGGAAGGACACCGGATAAACCCCTACAAACCACTTTTAACCCGTATCGGTAAAGACGAGATTAACGCCATGATCGACGCCTCGAAAGAAACCGTCAGCAACACCCCGGCCGCCGCCACCATTGAGCAAACCGTGCTGGAGAAAGACCCGATAGCACCTGAGGTCAATTTTGAGGACTTCGCCAAGCTGGACCTGCGCCTAGCCGAAATCGTGCAGGCGCAGCCGGTGGAAGGCGCGGACAAACTCCTGCAATTGCGCATTAATCTCGGCGGCGAAACGCGCACGGTGTTCGCCGGCATCAAGCAGGCCTACACGCCGGAGCAACTGATCGGACGGCTGACGATCGTCGTCGCCAACCTCGCGCCACGCAAGATGCGATTCGGCCTCTCCGAAGGCATGGTGCTCGCCGCCGGCCCCGGCGGCAAGGACATCTTCCTGCTCAAGCCGGACGCGGGCGCGAAGGCGGGTATGCGGGTGAAATGAATAAGCTGCGCGCTGCACCGTAATCATTGTTAGCCCTCAAAAAGCCGTGGCTCAATTGCTCAACAAGTTCGGGTTTGTAAGTACTCGTGGCCCGAAGGTCGGTCACTGCAACATTTGTGATTCTTGCGGGCCATTGACCGAGGATCACATACCACCAAAGGGTACTCTCGGAATCCCGCAAGCCGACTTATTACACATCGTTGAATTGCTGGGTGCCGAACGCCCAGCAGGAAGAAAGAAGAGAAGGCATATGCAGAGCGGCGTCAACTTCCGCAGCTTGTGTGAACACTGTAACAGTTCGCTTCTTGGCGCCACATATGATCGAGCACTTATTGAATTCAGTAATAGCGTCGCACGTTTGCTCAAGTCCGCTATCACCGTCCCAGAAGTTACCGCTGTCACAATCACCCCCGGCTTGGTAGCTCGTTCCGTTTTGGGTCACTTGTTCGCTCTCGGCATTGAACGCAGGGAGCGCGACCCGCTGCTTACGGAAGCAGCATACTTCTTCGGTGACATTAGCCGCCCGCTCCCTGACGGAATAGACATCTACTATTGGGTTTATCCTTATCGGCGTCAGGTCGCGATTCGCGACGGCGCGCTGCTTACCGACTTCTTCAAATCCCCACCGATCCAATTTTGGTGCCTAAAGTATTTTCCATTGGGCTTCATGATCACTTGGGGCAATAAGCATCCTGATCGGGTTCATTTGCCAAGACTAATAGATTTCATGCTCAACGCAGGCATCCATCCTGCCGATGTGCGGTTGCACCTGCGCTCTTTCCCATATTCGACCTGGCCGGAAGCCCCAGGGGAAACGGGGGCGGTACTCTACGGAGATGCTTCATTTGCCGCGATTTCGCCCCGAAGCTAATAAGGCGTTCCAGTAGCTTGTAAGGTGCGCTGCGCGCACCGGGCTTATCCGGCGTGCGCTACCAGCTTTCGCCGCGAACGACATCAAAGCGAATCTGGCGCTGCGGATCAAACGGTCGCGACCTGCCTCATGCGATCACCGCTACTCCAAACAGGTAGGGATGCAGGGTGAGAAAAAGGCTGTACGCGACAAGGCCCGCGATTACGGTCATTAGATCTTTGACCACGGGCTGCCTCATAGCTGACATCTTCGCTCCGCGCTTGCTGGCCAACCACATGTCGATCAAAGCGAAGCTGCCCAGGCCGCCGAACAGCACTAGCGATGCCAGATCGCCGTTGGCCAGCAGGTGTGCGGCGGCCCATGCGCTGACACCCCACAGCATAGGGTGCGCCGTGAACCGTTTGATGTTCGTTGGAAGGTACGCGGCTGCGAGGAGGACAAACCCGAGCGGGGTGATCAGCAATGCTGCCGCGCGCCCCCAGCCTGGGGGCTGCCACAAGGCCACGAAATCAGCGGCGCTTTTGCCAAAGATGATCAATAACAGCCCGACTAAAGCAACGCCCGAGAAGAGGACCATGTAACCGCCTTCACCGAACCGCCCTGTCAGCCGTTCACGCAATGCTGGAAAGCCGGGCACCAGATGTACGCCGGCGAAGACGATGATCCCAAGAGTAAGCAGCAGCATGCGTCAGCAGATGAAAGTAGCGTTGATCAAAAGCGTAAGCGCAAGCACATCCGAAGTCGAGTCTTACTCACGAAGGCAGGTCGGGACACGTTGCCCATCGGCAGGTCGCCAACGGGACTGGCGGCCTAAATTAAGCACTAGCTAAAATGCGTCACCCGCCTGTCAAACCGCCGTCGGCCGCAGTTCCGCCAGCAGCTTTGTGAGCGTGACAAGGGCCACGGGTTTGACCAGGTGGGCGTTGAAGCCGACTTCCTCAGAGCGGCGACGGTCTTCCGCCTGTCCCCAGCCGGTCAGGGCCACCAGTGCGATTCTTTTGCCCCACGGCTGTGCGCGTATCTCGCGCGCCGCCTCATAGCCGTTGAGTTTCGGCAGACCGATGTCAAGCAATATGACGTCGGGCCTGAACTTCGCCGCCGCTTCCATCGCTTCAAGGCCGTCAAAAGCGGTGTACGTTTCGTTGCCGGCCATCCTCAACAGCAGGGCGAGAGACGTGGCCGAGTCCCGGTTATCGTCGACTACGAGAATACGGTGGGCCCCGGTGGAGGCCGGCTCGCTGGCGTCAGTCTCTGGTAGCGGCGGCGCTTCGGGCATCGCGGCCGAGGCCGGCAAACGGATTACGAACTCGCTTCCCTGGTCCGCACCGGCACTGCTGGCGGCGACCGTACCGCCGTGCAGCTCCACCAGACTCTTGACCAGCGTCAGACCGATGCCCAGCCCGCTCTGCGAACGTTCCAGCGATGTATCGAGCTGACTGAACATCTCGAATACGGCGGGAAGTTGTTCACTGGAGAGGCCGATGCCGTTGTCCCGCACGCGGATGACGACCTGCTCTTGCTCCGACTCGACCAGCAGGTCAATCCGCCCGTCCGTGTGCGTAAACTTACAGGCGTTGGTAAGCAGGTTGTCTACGACCTGAGCCAGCCGGATTGGGTCCGCGTGCAGGTAAACGGGCTGCGCCGGCAAAGTGACGGAGAGTCTATGGCCCATGATCTCGCACAGGGGGCCGACAGTCTCGAGCGCGTGATTCACCACGGAGGCAAGGTCAACCCGCTCTCTGCGAAGTTCGATTTTGCCGCGGCTGATGCGGCCTACGTCGAGCAAGTCATCTACCAGGTGGACCAAGTGGCCGATTTGACGCTCCATGATGTCCGATGCCGAGCGAACGGCCTGCCGGTCCATGGCCCGTATGATTTGCACGGCGTTGCGGATCGGCGCCAGCGCCGCATCCAGCGGTCGTCAGTGGCGCTGCCTGTGGCGGCTGCTATCTTCTATTCCAGCCGCGCGACCCCGTTGCGCACGTCTTCCGGCGTGAAGATCGTTGGCACGATATCCGCGCCAATGAACTCGGCTTCTTCGAAACCCAGGACCCGCAAGACGCCCTCGTTCCAGCTCGTCGGCCGGCCCAGGTGGTCGGTCGTTAAGGTAGCGTAGTCCCTGACTTGTTCGATGACGATGCGGAACCGGCGCTCCTTGCCGCGCCGCTGATGTTCCTCCCTTCGACGTTCGCTGATGTCGCGGAATACCAGCACGATACCGATGACTCGCCCAGTCTTGTCCCGAATTGGAGCGGCGCTATCGTCGATGGAGCGCTCGCTGCCGTCCCTGCGTATCAGCACGGTGTGGTCCGCAGTCCGACGACATCGCCTTGTGACAACACATTTTTGACTGGATCCTCCACCGACTGGCGGGTTTCTTCGTTAATGATACGGTACACTTCCTCCAGTGGGCGGCCCGCCGCCTCTTCCTGCGACCATCCGGTCAGCGCCTCGGCTACGGCGTTGAGCGTGGTCACGCGACCCTCGCCATCGGTAGATATGATGGCGTCGCCGATGCTGGCGAGCGTGACGCGCAATCGCTCCCGGTGCTCACGCAATGACGTCTCAGTGTTCAGGATACCGCGGGCTACGGCCACGCTCGTCGCGACCGCGATAACCACGCAGACCGCGAGCAGGGTCAGGGCAAAGCCGATGATGGCGTCCATGCTCTTGAAGGCGGCGTCCTTGCTGCGATCGTAGGCCGCGATTGCGTCGATCTGCATCGCGTCGTCCAGAAAGCTCTGAAGCTCGACACGCAGCGTGTGCAGCCGGGCCCCTTTTCCCGCGCTCCGCTGGCGGTTACCGGCACTCAGCAAATCCTCACCGACGGCCGTGAACTCCCGCCACAGGTCGGCAAAGCGGGCCGCAAGCTCGCGCTGGTTAGCCGTAGACACTAGCTGTCGATACGCGGCGAGCAACCGCGCCACGCCCTCCACGTGTTCCGCCGCCGCCAGTCGAGCGACTGGGTCGTCAGTTCGCAGGTGCGTACGCACGTCCAGCGCGTAGCTGAGTACGGCGCTTTCCAGCTCCCGCACTGCCACGCTGCGCGCGCGCGCAGCGTTCGCCAACTCACTCACCTGCCCTTCAATGGACAGCAAACGGACAGTCATTGTCAGGACGGAAACCACCAGCAGGACAATCAGCGTCCCGAATCCGAGCCACAGTTTTTTCGAGCTGCTCATGCGTTCTTTCGCCGGTTCTATTACGCCCCGGTAGCGGGGCAGTCGCTCAGGTAGCTGCGTTTGATTGTACTCTCACATCGGCGGCGGGATTGTTACTGCGAGTAGCAAGAGCATGATCGGGTGCGCCGCGCGCAACCTTCCCGGGCGGAGTCTAAGGATCTTTTCCACGTGCGCACGGCGCACCGTGCGATTCACTGAAGCTGCCCCGAAGCGGATCTTACGCAGTAGCAGTGTCACGCCAGAACGCATCACCAATGCAGTTGCCGGCGCGCGTGCAGTTCCCGCGGCAGCAGGCTTGCATAGATCAGCGCGTTGATCGGCGTCTCGACTCCCGCCTCCCGGCCGAGGCGCACCATCGCGCCGGTCTGGGCTTCGAGCTCGGAAGGCATCCCTGCCATGATGTCGCGCTGCATGGAGGCGGTGGCGTCATCCGGCATGCCGCCCATTAGATCCAGCGCGGTTGCCGGCGCGTCCGGCGGCACATCGACGCCGCGCGCTTTCGCGACGTTCACGATTTCCATCATGGCCTGTTGCAGCATTTTGCGCGTGCCGGGTTGCGTGCGGATGATGCCGACTGGCGCGCGCGCCACGGAACCCACCCCGCCCCAGGCGGCGATGAATAGGAATTTCTCCCACATCGCGGCGTCGATGTCGGGTGCGATCTCGACTGCCAGCCCATGCGCGCGTTCGAAAGCACGATGGATGCGAACCACCCGTTCGCTGCGATGATTGCCCAGTTCGCCGAATTTGACGAATGGTTCGCCGCCGGCGTGACGCACATGGCCCGGCGCTATCACGTAAGCCATCAGACTGCACAGGCCGCCCAGCACTTTCTCGCGAGTTAGTTCAGCGGCAAGTATCGCGGGCGCTTCCACGCCGTTTTGCAGCGGCAGCACGCAACTCGCCGCCCCCAGCATGGGCGACAGTGCGCGCGCCGCGTCCGCCACCTGCCAGGCCTTGACACACAACAGCACCACATCGAACGTGCCTGCATGTTCGGTGCCTTCGACGGCCTGCACGCGCGGCACGGTGAAATCACCCGCGATACTATCGACCCGCAAGCCGCCGGTGCGCAGCGCTTCAAGAGTCTTGCCGCGCGCGACGAACACCACGTCCTCGCCGGCGACCAGCCGGCCGCCGATGTAGCCGCCGATTCCGCCAGTGCCGAAAACGGCTATGCGCATGGATTAAATCCCGCCTGATAATTTAATGAACAACCGCCGAAGGGCCAGGTAAAGCAGCATGATTATTCCCAGCGCGATCGCCACATCGGCCAGATTGAAGAGCATCAGGTGCAACGGCGTCATCACGATATTGACGAAATCCAGCGCGCGCCCGTCGTGCAGCAGCCGGTCGATAACGTTGCTCAAGGTTCCGCCGGCGATCAGCGATCCCGCCGTGATCTGCGTCGCCGTCAGCCCGGACTTTGTCAGCAGAAAAACGATCAGCCCGGCGGCGAACATTCCGGCGGCGACAGTAAACAACCAGTAACGCGACGAGCGCGGCAGGCTGTCGCCGAAGCTCATCATCGTGCCCGCGTTCTCCCAGTGGCTCAGCCGCAGCCAGCCGCCCAGGTAATACCGGGCGGGCGCGTCGGCCAACGTTACGCGCACAGCCGCCTTCGAACCCAGGTCGGCGATTATGCAAAGACACACGATACAGAGTGCCAGCGCGGCGCGTTGGACGATGTTAATGTCTGAGCGATCAGGGAATTTGATCTTGAGCTTTTTCTATCGCGAGTTCGCCATAGCGACGGCGACGGGTAGCGAGCAAGCGATCTACGCCTGGCTGCTTTCGCGCGCGGCGAGCTTCAGCCGCAGAAAGTTCAGCAGGTTGATCGCCGCGAACTGGCGTCTGCGCTCGCGGTCGCCGGGCAGCCGGATGGCGCGCGTCTCCAATTCTCCCTGTATCGTCACGGCGAGCACGACATCGTTCTGCGCCGCGTTTGCCGCTTCGGTATCTTCATCAACGCAGACCGCGGCCAGCCCTGCATCGGCGGCGAACATCGCGCAGGCGCCCGCCGCCATGGTTCCTGCTACCGCTTTCGGATCGACAGGCGTCGGCGCGCCGAACACATGCTCAAGCGCTTCCGCGTTGATGGCGACGACACTGCCGCGCAGGATGTCGTCCACGCCGGGCGTTCGGGTCAGGCGCGCGCTCATCAACCCGCCGGTCATGGTTTCCGCCACCGCGAGCGTGAGCTTTTTTGCGCGCAACAGATCGATCACTGCGAACTCCATGGTCTGCGCATCGATGCCGAATACCAGATCACCCAGAACCGCGCGCAAATTCCGGTCTTCATCGTCCAGCAGGCGTTGCGCGGTGGCCTCATCCCGCGCCCTGGCCGTGATGCGCACCTTGATGCCCTCGATACCGCTCGCCAGCAGCGCCAGGGTCGGATTTCCGGTGTCGTCCAGCGCCGCGATGCGCGTTTCAAGCAATTCGGCGAGACCTGATTCGGACTGGCCCCAGGTGCGCAAGGTGCGGCTCTTGATGATTGCCACCGCGCCCGCGCGCTTCTGCAGATCGGGAACGACCGTGCCCGCGATCATCTCGCGCATCTCGTACGGCACACCAGGCACGGCGTAAATCACTCGGTCGCGCAACGGACAGACGAGTCCCGGCGCGGTGCCGGGCATCTGCGCAATCAGCGACGCGCCCTCCGGCACATCGGCCTGGCGCTGATTGTTTTGCGGCATCTCGCGGCCGCGCGCGACGAAGCGTTCGCGGATGCGCTCGACGATTGCCTCGTCGCGCGCCAGCGCGACGCCCATGATCTCCGCGATCGCCTCGCGCGTGATGTCGTCGTGCGTGGGACCCAGACCACCGCACATGATCACGGCATCATTGCGGTTAAGCGCGATACGCAATGTCTCGACGATGCGCGCGCGGTTGTCGCCCACATGCGTGTGGTAATGACTGTCGATGCCGGCCAGCGCCAGCTGCTCGCCGATCCACGCCGAATTCGTATCTATGTGCTGGCCGAGCAGCAACTCGCTGCCGACGGCAATTACTTCGCAGCGCAACGCTCAGCCTCTATCGATAATGGTCTCTGACGGTCCCAGCCTGCCTTCTCGTTGCACAAGCTGCATGAAGCCTTCCGCGGTGAGCGGCTGACTCAGGTGACAGCCCTGTACCGCGTCACAATCCCATCGCCGCAATAAAGCGAGCTGTTCCGCAGTCTCCACGCCCTCCGCCACGACCTCGAGTTTCAAGCTATGCGCCATGGCGATGATTGCGGAAGCGATGGCGGCGCCATCGGAGTCGGTGGTGATGTCCGCGATAAAGGATCGGTCGATCTTCACCACGTCGATAGGAAAGCGCTTGAGGAAGCTCAAGGATGAATAGCCGGTGCCAAAGCCATCCAGGGCGATTTTGATGCCGAGCTCGTGCAACTGATGCAGAATACCGGCTGCATTCTCCCTGTCCCTTACCAGGCTGCTTTCCGTGAGCTCAACCTCCAGACGCGCCGGCGCCGGTCGCGCCTGCCCGAAAATTTGCGTCAGCGCTGCCATCGCACCGTCGGCGCGCAACTGCCGCGCCGAGACGTTCATCGTAATGGCAACCAGCGGCAGCCCGAGCTGCTCCCACCCCTGCAGCTGATTGCAAACTTGGCTCAGGACCCACTCGCAGATAGACGCGATCATTCCGGTATCCTCGGCGATCGGGATGAACTCGCCGGGCAAGATGCAACCGCGCTCCGGGTGCTGCCACCGCAATAAGGCCTCGCATTTATAGATCTCACCCGTGCCTGTCCTTACGATCGGTTGATAGAGCAGCTCCAATTCGTGACGCGAAATGGCGCGGTGCAAATTACTCTCGACCCAGATTCGCTCGAGCGCACTCGTGTTCATCTCGGCGGTATAGTAATGGTAGCGGTTTCGGCCCTGCTCCTTGGCGCGGTACATGGCGGTATCCGCATTCTTCAGCATCCTGTTCTCGTCGTCGCCGTCCTCCGGATAGATGCTGATCCCGATGCTCGCGCTCGTATAGATCTACTGGCCGTTTAAGCTTATGGGTTGAGCCAGCGTCCGCAAGATTTTTCTCGCGATCTTGCCAATATCCATGGAATGGCTCGGCTGTTCCAGCACTACCGTGAACTCGTCACCGCCAAGGCGCGCGACAGTATCTTCCTCGCGCACGCACTGCATCAGTCTAAGCGCTACCTCTTGCAGCAATTGGTCGCCGGCCTCGTGGCCCAGCGTATCGTTCATGAGCTTGAAACGGTCGAGATCCAGAAACATGACGGCTACGCGCCAACCGTGTCGACGCGCCTGCGCCAAGGCGTGTCTGAGCCGTTCGCGAAGGACGCCGCGGTTGGGCAGTCCGGTAAGGGCATCCCGGTGAGCGAGGTCGTAAAGGTGGCGCTCCGTCGCCTTGCGCTCAGTGATATCCGAGAACACCACGATGTAGTGAGTCGTCCTGCCCCGATCATCGCGCACGCTCTTGAGACTGCCTGATACGGGAGAACTGGCGCCATCCTTGCGCCAGCCGACTGTCTCGCCCTGCCATTGATCCGTGTCGCGGACGGCATGCCGCAGACTCGCGTAGAAACGAGAATTCTGTCGATAAGGATGAAACCAATTCGGCCGCTTACCGACAACCTCGTCCGCTTGATACCCCGTGATCTCGGCAAAAGTCTTGTTCACGGCGACTATGCACAAACGGGTATCCAAAATAAGGATGGCCTCGTTGGTATTCTCGAACACAGCCGACAGCAGCAGCCGTTCCTCGGCCTGCTTGTGTTGCGTGATGTTGAGACGCGAAATCACCGCTCCGCCCTGCGCGCTCTGCAGTTGGGTGATCCACATCCGATACCATTTATCCTCTGTCGCTGCCGCGCGCCGCCTGTATTCGATCATCGCCTCGGAAGCGTCGCGCCTCAGCATCGATTCGACCTCGGCGCCGACCTGTACAGCGACCGGATCACGATGCGCAACCGCGGCGCAGTGCGCCCGATAGTCCGTCGCCAACTTGACGTCGCTCAGCAGTGGGTCGTCCTTCTTCAGGGCCTGCGCCTGCCATGCCCGGTTGATGCTGATAACCCGGCCGGCCCCGTCGACAACCGCGATGCTTGCGCTCAGCGAATAAAGAATGGCATGCACCAGCGCCTCACGCTCTTGCAGCGCCGCCTGCACAAGTCCTTTTCTGACGATTTCGGCCTGCAAATCCCGATTGGCGGACGCTTGCTGTTCACGGGAGTAGCGGACGCGCCGTAGCAGTTCCGCGTTTTCAAAATTCACTCTGAGCGCGCCCGTAAACGACATATGCAGCCGGAGCGACGCCATGCGCATCAGCACCATGAAAAGCAGCGTCATCGCGCCCATGGTGATCTGCGTCGGCTCACTCTCCATCATCAGCCGTGCCGCGTACGGCATTAAGGCGAGCAGCAGGAATGCGAACGCGGCGCCGGGATGTGGCGAGAGCGTAGTTAGACTCGCGGCCGACATGCCCGCCAGCACGGCGCCAATGAGCGCTTGGTAGGGCAGGTTGTCTGCCGGAAACAGCAGAGCACCGAGAATGCCCCAACTGGCTCCCGCCAGCACGACCGCGACCAGCGACAAACGCCCCCAGTATCGCGCCTGGAGCGGCGTGGGCCGGGCGCGGTTGTAAGCAAGAAGCAGAAAATAGCGAGTCGCGGTTAGGACGTTTACGAGTACCAGCCAGCCGACGATCGCGGCGCGTGGCACGTGATCCCAGAGAACAAAGGCAGTGAGGAAAGCAATGATCACCGTGGCGACCAGGCCAATCGGCAACTGCCGATGCAGCAACGCGAGCAGTTCGCCGCGGATCTCGTCCGCGTGGTCGGCCGCGCTTGAGTCGTACGGGATATACTCTGTTGCCGGCGCTACGCGCTGCTCGTCTAGAGTCACGTGTGGTCTACGTCCGAGCTTAAGTGGAGCCACAATCTGTTCATTGACGCGATTCCTGACCGTATCCAAGTTCTATACTGAGCGACCGCCTCAAGATTGACCTGCGACGCCGCTTCAGGTTCGCATTTCGTCAGACTCACACTTCATGTTACTCCCGCTGCGTTCGTAGTGAACCTTCGTGACCGCGCTCGCTGATCCACCTTTGACGTAGATCGCCCGCCGGCATTAACGCCACCTGTGTGACGGACGTGACGCATTCGTAAATGCCTGGCCATGTGTGCCGCTGCCAGGGCGCAATCGAATTTAGTGTTTCTTGTCGCCCGGTCGCATGCCCGCATGCGGACAATCGCGGAATGGCCAGCAGGACCCATACGGTGATTCTACGGCCTGTGCTGCGCCGAATCGGGAACCACCGTAACTTCTCCTGCTAGAACCCGCTTCCATCGCGCCGCAGCTTCGTACAGCCGGCACAGCGGCAACATATATTTTTTCATCGCGAGATTCGCTCGATGGACCTAACCTACCAGATGCTGCGCTACCTCACTTCTCCGGTCGTGGCAATTACCAGCTCGGCCGAGGGGCACCGCACACGGACAGATTGTCAACAGTGCGCAACGCGCGTCGCTGGTGCCAACCGTGCCGCGCGTTTCCATGTATATCTCCAAGACCAACGTTTCGCACGATCTGATCTACGGGAGCGGCGTGTTCGGCATGCATCTGCTGCGCACCGATCAGTGGACGCTGATCTGGCGGCTAGGCCTGCAGAGCGCGCGTGACGTGCCGGACAAGCTGGCCGGGCTGGAACTACGCACCGGCGAGACCGGCTGCCCGCTGCTCGTCGATGTGCTGGCCGGCCTCGAACGCCGCGTGATCAACGCCATGGACACGGGCGCATCGACTTTCTTCCTCGGCGACATCGTATCCGTTATGCGCGGACGCGACGGGCCGCTGATGACCAGCGACCACTTCCGCGCCAACATGCGCGCGGACAAGCAGGTGATCTACGAAAGATTGCTGCAGGCGGCGCAGGGCGAACTGGAGAGCATGGCGCGCAACGTCGAGCCCGCGCGCGCCTGGCCTGGCCCGACGATGCGTCCGTGACGGCGGCTGGTCTGGCACGGACAGAGAGCAAATGTTGCTCCCGCCGGAACAAGTTCACGAGTTTGCCAACACGGATTCCGTTATCGCGTTAATGCAATACTTCGGCAATGTTTGGACACTCCGCGCGTTGCTGCTAATCTCGTGCACAAATGTGCATGAATACGCCTATGAGAACGACGCTGGATATTAACGATGCGAGACCAAAGCCGCCATGAACATCACGGCCATAGACATTCGGAATTTTCGGTCGATCGTATCATTCAACGACAAAGTCCAAGATATCAATATCTTCGTTGGTGCGAATGACGGAGGTAAATCGAACGTGCTCCGAGCCTTGGACCTTTTTTTCAACGGAGGCACACGTCATGGGTACGAGTTTGACTGGGCGCGGGATTACTGCGCATTTGCCCCACCCAAAGTCAAGGCAGCTGAAGAAGTTATTGTCGAGCTTGAGGTAACGCCCCCACGCACCTTCAGTAACAATGTTCCTGTCCTGTGGCGTAAGGTGTGGCGTAAAGGGGGAATTCATCGGGAGTCGATAAGGCATGAGGATCGGTCGGAGCTGAGCTCGCGGTCCAAGCTCCCTGCATTCTTGAATGCCATCCGGTATGACTACGTTCCTGCCATTAAAGGGGAGGATTACTTCCAGACTTTGATGACCAACCTTTACGATATGCTTGAGGCCACAGTCGAGGAACCGGTTCGACAGGCGTCGGGTTCTTTCACTGAAACTATTAACAAAAATACGCAATCCATCCTTAGGGACATCCTGAAGGGTCTAGAGCTGGAGACTACGATTGAATTACCTCCCAGCCTTCGAGATCTGTTTGCCCGGCTCGAATTCACATCGGTATCAGGCGGAAAACCATTCTCGCTCACGCAGCGCGGCGATGGCATCAAGGTGCGACACATCCCAATTGTGTTGCGGTGGCTTGCTGTCCAGGCGAATCATCTTTCAGCACCGGGACGTCCGAAAGCTGTAACCGTATGGGGTTATGAGGAACCGGAGAATAACCTGGAGCTTCATCGGTGTTTTGAATTGGCGAAGGAGTTTGTCCAGAACGCCAAAACCATTCAGACGTTTGTGACCACGCATTCGCCGGCCTTCTACTCCGTGTTCCGTGAAAGCGATCCGGCGACCGTTAAGCTATTCCGGGTGGCTAAGGAAGCATCACCACCGACGACGTCCATCCAGCGGATCACAGGCGATCTGAACTCGCTGGATTTATCTATGGGCCTGCTGGACTTAATTGAGCCGCACATGAGGGAGGCGAGAAAGAACTTGAAACCATGCAAGAACAGCTTGATACGTCGAAACCCACCATATTTTGCGAAGGTCCAAGCGACGTGGCGTTGCTTAAGGCGGCTGTTCGCGACTTCTTTCCCGAAAATGACGATGGGCTCGTCATTCTATGCAGGGTGGTCTCAAGCTTCTAGTGCAACGCCTATGATGGTGAGACCGGAGGTGTTGCATGGCAAGGTATACGAGATTGACGCGGTCGG
>JACCYU010000097.1 GCA_013696315.1 Gammaproteobacteria bacterium
GTCCTGGATGAGGCTGCGCGAGAAAGGAAAAACGTGGAGGTAGAAAGATGAAGCCTTTAACTCGCATAAAACTCGACCCATCCGTAATGGGTGGGCGGCCTTGCGTCCGTGGACTACGCGTGACCATCGGCACAATCGTCGGACTGATGGGCGCAGGCCGCTCGCGAGGAAATCCTCAAGCTCTACCCGTATCTGGAACCGGCGGATATCGATGAGGCGCTTACTTATGCCGCATGGAGGGCCGAGGAAGCAGAAGTGCCGTTGCATACGGCATGAAGCTGCTGGTTGACATGAATCTCTCGCCCATGTGGGTTCATGTACTGCCGCTCAGAGGCAGCACGTGAATCGGCACGTTAATGCGATTGCCAGTCGCCTGAGCTTGCGACCACCCCAGCGCGAGTCGCTCACCATCCTCGACCGGATCACCGAAATTGTTCCGCCGCGAAAGGCGGTTGATTTAGAAGCAGCGCTGGCGGCCATTCGCACTGAGTTTCCAAGCGTTACAGACTTCGAGCGAGAATTTCCCTCGCTGTGCTTCGCGCTGGCGACCCGCGTCGGCAAGACGCGGCTGATGGGCGCGTTTATCAGCTATCTGCACCTGGCGCATGGGCTTAACAACTTCTTTGTGCTGGCGCCAAACCTGACTATATACAACAAGCTCATCACGGACTTCACGCCGAACACACCGAAGTATGTGTTCAAGGGCATCGCGGAGTTCGCGCTCAACCCCCCGGCGATCATCACCGGCGATAACTACAATGAGCGTGATCCCACCAGCGGCCTGCTGTTCGGCGGCGTGCGCATCAATATCTTCAATATCTCCAAGATCAACTCGGAAGTGCGCGGTGGCAGGGCGCCGCGCATCAAACGGCTGTCGGAGTACATTGGCCAGAGCTATTTCGATTATCTGGCGGGACTTGATGATCTCGTATTGTTGATGGACGAGTCGCATCGCTATCGGGCATCCGCCGGCGTGCGGGCGATTAACGAGTTGAAGCCGGTGATCGGGCTGGAGTTATCGGCCACCCCGTTCGTGGAGACGAGCAAGGGCTTGGTGGGTTTCAAGAATGTCATCTACCACTACCCGCTCGCCAGGGCGATGGCGGACGGCTTCGTGAAGGAGCCGGCGGTTGTGACCCGAAAGGATTTTAACCCGGCCGGTATGTCAGCCGGGGAAATTGAACGGCTCAAGCTGGAGGACGGCGTCCGGCTTCATGAGAGCGTAAAGGTAGAACTGGAAACCTACGCTCGCCAGACCGGGAACCACGTCGTCAAGCCCTTCCTGCTAATCATCGCGCGCGACACGACTCATGCCGGGCAGTTGATGGAATTGGTGCAGTCGAACCGCTTTTTCGACGCACGTTACAAGGATAAAGTCATCCAGGTTGATTCCAGCCGTACCGGCGCGGCGGAAGACGAGATGGTGCAGCGTCTGCTCGCCGTCGAGAGCACCGAAGAACCGACCGAGATCGTCATTCATGTCAACATGCTCAAGGAAGGCTGGGATGTCACCAATCTCTACACCATCGTCCCGCTGCGGGCGGCGAATGCGCGGATTCTGATCGAGCAGTCGATTGGGCGCGGCCTGCGTTTGCCCTACGGCAAGCGCACTGGCGTCACGACGGTAGACCGGCTGAACATCATCGCCCACGATCGATTCCAGGAAATTATCGACGAGGCCAGCCGGCCGGACTCGACGATCCGTTTGCAGCAGGTCGTTCTGAATTCGGATGACCTGACGCGGAAGACAAAAACCGTCGTCTCCCAATCCATACTGGCCACCAAGCTGGGCCTTCAGCCCGAGCACATCACGGTGAGTACGGAAGTGGCTGGCGACAAGCAACCGCCAGCGTTTGAAACACTCGAGGAACAGAAGCTAGCACGGATTACTTATGCTGTAATCCGCAAACTGGAAAATCAGCCTCAAATGTTGCCGAGCGTTGCTTATCTGCTAATACCGGAAGTGCAGGCGCTGATGGTCAAAGAAGTTGCCCGTCAGTATCGATCCGCTCAGTTGGAGATCGAACAGGTCATCACGCAGCCGGACATCGCGGCGATGGTGGCAAAGACCTCGGAGCTGGTTATCCAGCAGACTATCGATATTCCGCGCATTCTGGTTGTGCCCAGGAGCGAAGTAAAAGCCGGTTTTGAGTCCTTCACACTGGAGCTCAGCACGCTCAACTATCCGGCGCCCTCCGAAGATCTCTGGATTCAACACCTGCGCACTAATCAGCTTGAGGTCTTGGGCTTGGTCAGAGGCGGTTTGAAAGAGACTCGGTTGGAGGATTACATCGTCAGCGGCCTCATAGACTTTGACGATATTGCTTACGACGAGCATGCCGATCTGCTTTACGAGCTTGCCGCGCAAGTCGTTGGGCATTTACTCACTTATCTCTCCGACGAAGAAGCGGATAAGGTGCTGCGCCTGCATCAACGGGATATCGCCCGATTCATCCATGCTCAGATGCAAGAGTACTATTGGGAAGAAGATGTGGATTACGAAGTGAAGATCAGCAGGGGATTCACCGAATTGCGACCGAGCGCCTACACCGCTTCCACTCAGGAGCCGCCGATGGACTTCCGTCAGGCGCCGGACGACAGGAGCAATATGGCGCGGTATCTGTTTACGGGGTTTAAGCGCTGCCTCTATTCGTTGCAGAAGTTTCAGTCGGACAGCGAACGGAAGATGGCGATCATCCTGGATCGCGAGTCCGAAAAGTGGTTCAAGCCGGCTAAAGGCCAGTTCCAGATTTTCTACAAGTCGGGCGCCGAGCATCTGGAATATCAGCCGGACTTCGTGGCTGAAACTGCCAGCTGTACCTACATGGTCGAAACGAAGGCGCGGAACGAGATGGAGGCCGCCGATGTGCTGGCCAAGCGTGAGGCGGCGTGTAAGTGGTGTGAGCAGGCTTCCGGCTATGCCGCGACGCACGGCGGTAAGCCATGGAAGTACCTAATGATACCCCACGACGTCATTTCCGAAAATATGACGCTGGAGGCTCTTGCGCAAAGGTGGCTGATTTCGCAACCGAACACGGGGGCGATAAACGTAAAATGTTGAATTTCGGATCGCAGGAGAGATCCATGCGATCCCTGTTTCTGATGTCGATAAACAAGCCCGCATGTTGCCGTCTGAGGAACGCGTGCGATCCATTTCGCCGGTGCGTGAAGAGTTTCTTGCCAAGTCGCCTATTCCAGTT
>JACCYU010000098.1 GCA_013696315.1 Gammaproteobacteria bacterium
ATGGAACAGGTGGTGGAGGCGCTGCTGGACAACGGTTAACCTCGCACACCGGGCGCAGAGCATGATCATGCTGCTTAGCCTGTTCGAGTACCTGGGCCAGTTTCATGACGGTTTTTTCGTTTTTCAATACATTACCCTGCGTGGCATCTTCGGCGTGCTGACAGCGCTGGTCATCTCGTTCGTGGTGGGACCACCCATGATCCGCCGCCTGACCGAGTACAAGATCGGGCAGGCGATACGCGCCGATGGCCCACAGACGCATCTGTCCAAATCCGGTACGCCGACTATGGGCGGCGCACTGATTCTGGTGGCTGTGACCATCAGCGCGTTGCTGTGGAGCGATCTCACCAACCGATATGTGTGGGTGGTCATGGCCGTGACCCTGGCGTTCGGGCTGCTCGGCGGCATCGACGATTACCGCAAGCTGGTGCTGGGCGACAGCCGCGGCATGCCGGCGAGTGTCAAGTACTTCTGGCAATCGGTGATTGCGGTTTGCGCCGCCACTTTCCTGTACTTCAGCGCGCAGTCGCCGGTGGAGACGGAACTGATCGTACCGTTTTTCAAAAGCGTGATTATCGATCTGGGCGCCTGGTTTATCCCGCTGACGTATCTGGTGATCGTTGGCGCCAGCAACGCGGTGAATCTGACCGACGGTCTGGACGGGCTGGCGATTCTGCCTAGCGTGCTGGTGGCGGGCGCGCTGGGCATCTTCGCCTACGCCAGTGGTCACGCGAACTTTTCCGAGTATCTGCAGATCCCGGCGGTCGAGGGCGCCGGGGAGTTGACCATATTCTGCGGCGCAATGGTCGGCGCAGGGCTGGGTTTTTTATGGTTCAACGCCTATCCCGCGCAAGTATTCATGGGCGACGTGGGGGCGCTGGCGCTGGGCGCGGCCTTAGGCATCATCGCCGTCCTGGTCCGGCAGGAACTGGTGCTCTTGATCATGGGCGGCGTGTTCGTGATGGAAACCGTGTCGGTAATGTTGCAGGTGGCGAGCTTCAAGCTGACCGGCCGGCGCATCTTCCGCATGGCGCCGCTGCACCATCATTTCGAGTTGCGCGGGTGGCCGGAGCCGCGCGTGATCGTGCGCTTCTGGATCATGACTGTGATCCTGGTGCTGATCGGTCTCGCGACCCTGAAGATCCGTTGACGTGATAGCCGCCGTAGCAGACATGGTTGTCAGCCCCCTCAAGAAAACGCTGATTATCGGTCTGGGCGCCACCGGTCTGTCGGTCGCGCGTCATCTGGCAGCTCTTGGTCTGCCCTTCCAGGTCGCGGACACTCGAGTCGCGCCCCCGGGACTGGCACGGCTGCGTGAGATCGCGCCAAAGGCCAAGGTTCATCTGGGCGCCCTCAATCCCGAACTGATCAGCCAGATGTCTAGAGTGGTGCTGAGTCCCGGGGTGTCATTGCTTGACCCGGCACTGCGCCAAGCGCTCGCATCCGGTCTTGAAGTCATCGGCGATATCGAGCTGTTCGCGCGTGAGGCTAACGCGCCCGTGGCCGCTATAACCGGCTCGAACGGCAAGAGCACGGTAACTACCCTGCTGACCGCGATGGCGCGCGACGCCGGCCGTCTGGTGCGCGCCGGCGGCAACCTCGGCACACCTGCGCTGGATCTAATCGAAACCCCGGGCCCCGACCTGTACGCGCTGGAACTGTCCAGCTTTCAGCTGGAAACGGCGCAGAGTCTGCGCCCGGCTGCGGCCGCGGTTCTGAATGTAAGCGCCGATCACATGGATCGCTACACCGGCCTGCATGATTACGCGGCCGCCAAGGCGCGTGTCTACGAGCGGGCACAGGTGTGCGTGGTCAATCGTGGCGACGCCGCCGTGATGTCGATGGTGCGCGACAATTGCGTCACCGTCAGTTTCGGTCTGGATGCCCCGCCTGCGGAAAACTCCGCCGCGGAAAATTACGGACTGCGCGTCGCTGACGGCCGCGCCTGGCTGTTCCGGGGCGCGACACGGTTGCTGGCGGAAGACGAACTGCGCATAAACGGTCGCCACAACACCAGCAACGCGCTCGCCGCGCTGGCGCTGGGCGACGCGCTGGGCTTCGCGCACGAGGCGATGTGCCATACGCTAAAATTCTTCACCGGCCTGCCGCACCGCATGCAGTGGGTGGCGCAGAGTCACGGCGTTACCTGGTACAACGATTCCAAGGGCACGAATGTCGGCGCCACGGTGGCGGGGCTCGGCGGGCTTCCCGGACCAGTGGTGTTGATTGCCGGCGGCGACGGCAAGGGCGCCAACTTCGCGCCCCTGCGCCCGGCGGTCAAGACCCGCGTGCGCGCGCTGATACTGCTGGGTCGCGATGCCGGACGCATCGCCGACGCGCTCGCGGGCGCCGCGCCAGTGATGATGGTGGACGACATGGAGGCCGCGGTCGCACACGCCGCAACGCTCGCGCGACCGGGAGATCAGATATTGCTGTCGCCGGCGTGCGCGAGTTTCGATATGTACGGCAGCTACACCGAGCGCGGCGAGCATTTCATGAGCGCCGTGCGCAGGCTGTTCCCGTGAGCGCTGTGCCGCAGGCATCGAGAGAACGGACGATTCTGCCGGCGCGTGTGCGTCAGCGGATCGATGTCAATCTGATCATATACGCCGCCTTGTTGCTGGGCGTTGGCCTGGTGATGGTTTCTTCCGCATCGCTTGGGATCGCAGACAGTCTGACCGGGGATCCGCTCTATTATTTCAAACGCCAGCTGATTTTCATCATGATTGGCCTGGTCGCGATGGCCGCAATGTATGGGGTGCGCCTCGAATGGTGGCGCAATGCCAGTCAGCCTGGGCTGATCGCGGTGGTTTTTCTGCTGGCGCTGGTGCTGATTCCGGGTGCGGGCAAGACGGTCAACGGCAGCAGCCGCTGGCTTGCGTTCGGAGGATTCAGTCTGCAGGTCTCCGAACTCGCCAAGCTGTTCGTCATCGTCTATCTGGCGGCCTACATCGACCGGCACGCCATGGGCCTGCGCACCGGCGTGCGGGCGGTCCTCCCGCCGCTGGCGGTACTCGGCGTCATCGGTGTCCTGTTATTGTTGGAACCCGACTACGGGGCGGCGGCGGTGCTGCTTGCCACCAGCCTCGGCATGCTGTTTCTCGGGGGTGTGCGGCTTTGGCAGTGCGCGTTGCTGCTGACCGGCGCCGGCGTGACCTTAAGCACGCTGGCGATGTCGTCGCCTTACCGGCTGGAGCGCATTACGGCGTTCGTGAATCCCTGGGCCGACCCATACGACACCGGCTTTCAGCTCACTCAGTCCCTGATCGCGATCGGCAGCGGTTCGTGGTGGGGCGTCGGACTCGGTGACAGTATCCAGAAGCTGTTTTACCTGCCGGAGGCACACACCGATTTTCTGTTCGCGGTGGTGGCCGAGGAGCTGGGTCTGGCCGGTATGGCCGGGGTAATCGCGCTGTACAGTCTCCTGGTATGGCGATCCTTTACCCTGGGGCGCACGGCGGAACGCTGCGGACAGGGGTTTGCGGCCAGTGTCAGCTACGGTATCGGCATGTGGCTGGGTCTGCAGGCCTTCATCAACATGGGCGTTAACTTAGGCATCCTGCCGACCAAGGGGCTGACTTTGCCGCTGATGAGCGCTGGCGGCAGCAGTATCGTGGTGGTGTGCGTGGCGCTGGGGCTGCTGCTGCGCGTGCATTGCGAATCCTGCGATGTGGCGGCGGAGCAAACGTCGTGAACCGTGGCAGACCGGTGATGATTCTGGCCGGCGGCACCGGCGGCCACGTATATCCGGCGCTTGCGGTCGCCCGCAGCCTGCTGCGCATGGGCGTGCCGGTTGTGTGGATGGGCACGCGCAAGGGGCTGGAAGCGCGCGTGGTACCGGCGGCTGGAATTCCTATGGCGCGGCTGACGGTCGGTGGCCTGCGCGGCAAGAGCGCGATGACCTGGCTGCTGGCGCCGTTGAAACTGACCATCGCGATTCTACAGGCGTTGCGTATCGTATGGCTTCACAGGCCTTGCGCGGTGCTCGGCATGGGGGGCTTTGCTGCCGGTCCCGGCGGCCTGGCGGCGTTTCTGCTCGGGCGGCCACTGCTGGTGCACGAACAGAACGCGCTGGCGGGCCTGACCAATCGGTTGCTGGCGCCACTGGCGGTCAAGGTGCTGCACGGCTTTCCGGACGTTTTTAACAACAGCAAGGCGATATTCGTCGGCAATCCGGTGCGTAGCGATATCGCCGCGATACCGGCGCCGGAGCAGCGTATGCGCGACCGATACGGACGCCTGCGATTGCTGGTGCTGGGTGGCAGTCTTGGCGCCAGAACCTTGAACGAGATCGTGCCGACGACCCTGGCGCGCCTGCCCGCGCAAACCCGTCCCGAGGTATGGCATCAGGCGGGACGCCATCACATCGACGGCGCGGCGGCGTGCTACCGCAAGATGGGTGTCGAGGCACGAGTAGAAGCGTTCATCGAAGACATGGCTGCGGCTTATCGCTGGAGCGATCTGGTGCTGTGCCGCGCCGGGGCGCTCACCATCGCGGAGCTGGCGGCCGCCGGCGCGGGCGCGATACTGGTGCCTTATCCGTTTGCCGTGGACGATCATCAGACCGCCAACGCGCAGTTTTTGAGCGCGGCGGGCGCGGCGGTGGTGGTAGCTGACGCGGCGCTTGCGTCGCGGCTGCCGGCATTGCTCGAAGATTTTATTACCAATGGCGTCGTCAACCGCGAGCGGCTGTTACGGATGGCGCGCGCCGCGCGGGATCATGCCAGTGCAGACGCCAGCGACGAGGTCGCGCGCCTGTGCCTGGCGGCGAGCACCAGTGGTGCTGCCTGTTCGTGCGCGCGCGGCGGCGAGGGCTCGTCGTGACCCAGCCGCAGGACATCGGTATGCGCCGCATCCGCCGCGTGCACTTTGTGGGTATCGGCGGCGCCGGTATGGGCGGCATCGCGGAAGTGCTGTTGAATCTCGGCTACCAGGTGACGGGATCGGACCTTACGGAAAACACAATGACCGCTCGCCTGCGCGAGCTCGGCGCGCGGGTGCGCTGCGGCCATGTGGCGAGTGGCGTGGCCGGCGTCGACGTCGTGGTGGTATCCAGCGCGGTGCCCGCCGATAACCCAGAGCTGGCCGCGGCGCGCGAGCAGCGCATTCCGGTGGTGCAGCGCGCCGAGATGCTGGCCGAGCTGATGCGCTTTCGCTACGGCATCGCGGTGGCAGGCACGCACGGCAAGACCACCACCACCAGCCTGATCGCAGCACTGCTGGCCGAGGGCGGGCTGGACCCGACCTTCGTCGTCGGCGGCAGGGTCAACAGCACCGCCAGTCATTCGAAGCTCGGCGGTGGCCGTTTTCTTGTGGCGGAAGCCGACGAGAGCGACGCCTCGTTTCTGCATCTGCAGCCGGTAATCGCCGTGGTCACCAATATCGATACCGATCACTTAAGTACTTACGGAGGCGACTTTCAGCGACTGCGCGCGGCGTTCGTGGAGTTTCTGCATCACCTGCCGTTCTACGGGCTGGCGGTATTGTGCGTCGACGATGACCAGGTGCGCGCGATCCTCCCGCTGATCACGCGCCCGTTCATGACCTATGGCATTGACGAGAAAGCGGATATCCGCGCACGCGACGTATCGCACGCCGGCACGCAGTCCCGCTTCCGCGTGAAGCTGCCGCACTCCGGTCCGGAAATCGAGATAGCGTTGAATCTGCCCGGCCGTCACAACGTGCGCAATGCGCTGGCGGCAATCGCGGTGGCGCACGAGCTGGGTGTGGAAGGCGAGGCAATCCAGGCCGCGCTGCACGGATTTGAGGGCATCGCGCGGCGGTTTCAGGCGTATGGCGATCTCGTCATCCGCGGCGGCACGATCACGATGGTCGATGACTACGGCCATCATCCTACGGAAATCGCGGCCACCCTGGCCGCGGTGCGCGCGGGCTGGCCGGACCGGCGGCTGGTGCTGGTATTTCAACCGCACCGGTACACCCGCACGCGCGATCTGTTCGATGATTTTACGCAGGTGCTCAACGAGGTGGACGTGGTTGTGCTGCTGGAAGTGTACGCCGCCAATGAAAACGCAATCGCCGGCGCCGATGGCCGCGCGCTATGCCGTTCTCTAAGAGTACGCGGCAAACTCGATCCCATCTTCGTCGAGGACATCGACGAGTTGCCCGCCATATTGAACGACCTGCTGTGCGACGGCGACCTATTGCTCACCCTGGGCGCGGGCAGCATCGGCGCCGCCGCGGCGGCGCTGCCGGCGCGGCTTGCAGCCGAGGCGCGCGTGCAATGATGGCCGCGCGCGCGACAGCCGTAATGCGTGGTGCACTGCGTTCGAATGTTCCGCTCAAGGGCTTGAACAGCTGGCGGGTTGGCGGACCCGCCGACCGCTTGTTCCGGCCAGCGGACCTGGACGATCTGGCGTTGTTTCTGAGTCAGACCGCAGCGGACGAGCCGCTGACGTGGCTGGGGCTTGGCACCAATGTGCTGGTGCGCGATGGAGGGGTGCGCGGCACCGTCATCGCCACACATGCGGCGCTCGACGACGTGGTCAGGCTGGATAACTCAAGAGTGAGGGCGCAGGCCGGCGTCCCGTGCGCAAAGCTCGCGCGCAGGAGCGCCGACTGGAGCCTTGCGGGCGCCGAATTCATGGCGGGAATCCCCGGTACCCTGGGCGGCGCGCTGGCCATGAACGCCGGCGCGTTCGGCGGCCAGACCTGGGACGTCGTGGCGGCCGTGGACGCGATCGACCGGCGGGGCGTGATCCGGCGTCGCTTAGCCTCCGAGTTCTCGGTGGATTATCGGCACGTGGAACCGCCTTGCGAGGAGTGGTTCGTGGCCGCCGAACTGGCGCTCAAGGCCGGCAACATGAACGTATCGAGACGCGAGATTCAGGCGCTGCTCGCGCGCCGTGGGGTCACCCAGCCGCTGGGTGTGGCAAGCTGCGGCTCCGTGTTCCGCAATCCGCCCGGCGACTTCGCGGCGCGCCTGATCGACACGGCCGGCCTCAAGGGTCATCGCATCGGCGGGGCGTGCGTATCCTCAATGCATGCGAATTTCATAATCAACGATGCCGAAGCGAGCGCGGCGGATATCGAGGCGCTGATTGGCTTCGTGCAGCGACGGGTCGAGGACGCGCACGGCGTCCGCCTCGTGCCCGAAGTACGTATCGTGGGGCGAGCCGGAGCGAGAAATGACACTTAACGCGTCATTTCCCCGGCGCGACCGACCACGGACGGTCGGGCTGGACCCAGGCGCCATGGACGGCTTGTCCCCGAAAACTAGATGAGTATCGACATTAACAATCCTAAGACCTTTGGCAAAGTCGCCGTGCTCGACGGCGGCTGGTCGGCCGAGCGTGACGTTTCGCTCACGAGTGGCGCGACGGTGCTGGCGGCGCTCAAGCGCTGCGGCGTCGACGCGCACGGCATCGACGCCGGCCGCGACGTGCTGGAGCAACTCGTGCAGGGCAGGTTTCAGCGCGCTTTTAATGTTCTGCATGGCCGGGGAGGTGAAGACGGCGTAATCCAGGGCGCCCTGGAAGTATTGGGGCTGCCCTATACCGGCAGCGGCGTGCTGGGCTCCGCGCTGACCATGGACAAGCTGCGCACCAAGATGATTTGGCGGCAATCAAACTTTCCGACGCCGCCCTGGGCGGTCGTGAAGGCGGGCGCCGATCCGGACGCCGCCGATCTGAAAAGCATAATCCAGACCGTGGGGCTGCCGCTGGCGATCAAGCCCATACACGAGGGCTCCAGCATCGGCATCAGCAAGGTGACGCGGGCCGAGGACATGCAGGGCGCTTGCGCGCTCGGTTTCAAACACGACCACACGTTGATCGCGGAACGGTGGATCGCCGGTGGCGAATTCACCGCTGGCGTGCTGGGTGCAGAATCTTTGCCGCTGATCCGCATGGAGACGCCGCGCGGTTTCTACGATTTTCAGGCGAAGTACCTCACCGACACGACCCACTATCACTGTCCGTGCGGATTGCCGTCGGACGAGGAGCGAACCATCGCCGAGTTGTGCCGGAATGCGTTCGTGGCGGTGGGCGCCAGCGGCTGGGGAAGAGTGGATCTGATGCTGGACCGCGACCACCAGCCCTGGCTGCTGGAGGTCAATACGGTGCCCGGCATGACCGACCATAGTCTGGTGCCCAAGGCGGCCGCTGTTGCCGGCATCAAGCTGGAGACGCTGGTGTTGCGCATTCTGGCAACCTCAATGGTGGCGCGCGCTGAAGCATGAAGCACGAGGAAGAGGGCTATTGGCAACGTTCCGATTCGCGCGCGCGAAACGCCGCCAGAGCGCGCAACCGCGCACCAAGTTCAAGCTGCGCGCGTTGTCGTGGCGTGACTGGATCGAGGTGCTTGCCGTGATCGCGGTGCTGATGCTGCTGGTGCTGGGTATCCATAAGTTACGTCAGCCGAATGTGCTGCGCATCGAGCACGTGCGTTTCGAGCAAGGCGTGGAAGACAGTGCGGATGTACGAAAAATTGTCGACGCTCAGGTCACGGGTAATTTTTTCACGATCGATCTGCGGGCGCTAGAACGCGCGCTAAACCGCTTGAGCTGGGTCGAGAGCGCGTCGGTGCGGCGCGAATGGCCGGACACATTAAGCATTCGCGTCAGCGCCTACGAGCCGGTCGCGCGCTGGGGTGTCGATGCGCTGCTGAGCCGCGACGGGCACGTCTTCAGGCCCCACGATGGTGAGGTCTCCGACAAATTTCCCGTATTGCACGGGCCGGCCGGTCGCACACGACACCTGCTGCGCATTTATCGGCGCGTTGCGCGGACCTTGTCGTCCGCCGACCTGACGGCCAGCGCGCTGGTGCAGGACCAGCGGCGCGCGTGGCATCTACTGCTGGGCGGGGGTGTGCCGGTTGAGATCGGGCGCGGCGACCCGCGCGCTCGCGTGAGGCGCCTCGCAAGCGTTTATCCCATGGCGCTGGCGCCGCGTGCCGCCTCCATCAAGAGCATCGATCTGCGTTACACCAACGGTCTGGCGGTCGCCTGGGAGCACGTGGGCAAACCTGGCGCGGGCGCTGCGAATTCAACCAGTAAGTAAAGGGTAATGGCGAGAAAATCTGAGAAAAGCATGATCGTAGGGCTGGATATCGGCACCTCCAAAGTGGTCGCGATTGTCGGCGAAGTGACCGATGCCGGACAGATTGAAATCATCGGCATCGGGCAGCACCCGTCGCGCGGCATGAAGAAAGGCGTGGTGGTCAATATCGAATCCACCGTGCAGTCCATTCAGCGCGCGGTGGAGGAAGCCGAGCTGATGGCCGGCTGCGAAATCCATTCAGTCTACGCCGGGATCGCCGGCAGCCACGTGAAGAGCCTTAACTCGCACGGCATCGTCGCGATCAAGGACCGCGAGGTCACGGCCAGCGACGTGGACAGAGTCATCGACGCCGCGCGCGCGGTGGCGATCCCGGCTGACCAGCGGGTGCTGCATATCCTGCCGCAGGAGTTCGTGATCGATCAGCAGGAAGGTATCCGCGAGCCGATCGGCATGTCCGGCGTGCGCCTGGAGGCGAAGGTGCATCTGGTCACGGGTTCAGTCAGCGCTGCGCAGAACATCATCAAATGCGTGCGCCGCTGCGGACTGGAGGTAGATGACATCATTCTTGAGCAGTTGGCCTCCAGCTACGCGGTGTTGACCGAAGACGAGAAAGAACTGGGCGTGTGCCTGGTCGATATCGGCGGCGGGACCACCGACGTGGCGGTCTTCACCGAGGGCGCGATTCGGCATACCTCGGTCATCCCGCTGGCGGGCGATCAGGTGACCAATGACATTGCCGTGGCGCTGCGCACGCCCACGCAGTACGCCGAAGAGATCAAGGTGAAATATGCGTGCGCGCTGCGCCAGCTGGCGAACCCGGACGACACCATCGAAGTGCCCGGCGTGGGTGACCGGCCCTCGCGACGCCTATCGCGCCAGACTCTGGCCGAGGTGGTGGAGCCGCGTTATGAAGAATTGCTGGCACTGGTGCACGCCGATCTGCGACGCAGCGGTCTGGAAGAGCTGGTGGCGGCTGGCGTGGTGCTGACCGGCGGCAGCGCAAAGATGGAAGGTGTGATTGATCTCGCCGAGGAAGTATTTCACATGCCGGTGCGCTTGGGCGTGCCGCAGTACGTGTCGGGGTTAAGCGACGTTGTGCGTAACCCCATTCATGCAACAGGGGTGGGTCTGCTGTTGTTCGGCTATCGCAGCCGCCAGGGGGGCAATGCGGAAAACTTCGCCGACAAGGGAGTATCGGCGGTCTGGAAACGGATGAAAAGCTGGTTTCAGGGCAATCTCTGAAGCCGATTAATACTCAGCCTAGTAACGGGAGATTGAAATGTCATTTGAACTGATGGATTCGTACGATCGAAGCGCCGTAATCAAGGTCATCGGTATCGGCGGAGGCGGCGGCAATGCCGTACAGCACATGGTGCAGGCGGCGATCGACGGCGTGGATTTCATCTGCGCGAACACCGATGCGCAGGCGTTGAAGAACACCAGCGCGGAGACCGTGCTGCAACTGGGTAGCGGCATTACCAAGGGGCTGGGGGCGGGCGCCAACCCCACCGTGGGGCGTGAGGCGGCGATGGAAGACCGCGACCGCATCCAGGAAGTCATCGATGGCGCCGACATGCTGTTCATTACTGCCGGCATGGGGGGCGGCACGGGTACGGGCGCCGCGCCGATCCTCGCGGAGGTGGCGAAAGAACTCGGTATTCTTACCGTCGCGGTTGTCACCAAGCCGTTCGCGTTCGAGGGTGGCAAGCGCATGCAGGTCGCGTGCAAGGGTATCGAAGAACTTTCCGAGCACGTCGATTCGCTGATCACCATCCCCAACGAGAAGCTCCTGGCCGTGCTGGGCAAGGACACGAACCTGCTATCCGCGTTCAAGTCCGCCAACGACGTGCTGCTGGGCGCCGTGCAGGGCATTGCCGAGCTGATTACCCGCCGGGGTCTGATCAACGTCGATTTCGCCGACGTGCGCACCGTGATGTCGGAAATGGGCATGGCCATGATGGGTTCAGGTATGGCGCATGGCGAACACCGCGCACGGGTGGCCGCCGAGGCCGCGATAGCCAGCCCCTTGCTGGAAGATATCAATATTGCCGGCGCGCGGGGTATTCTGGTTAATGTCACGGCGGGTCCGGACCTGTCCATCGGCGAGTTCGATGAGGTCGGCAACACGGTGAAGTTGATGGCGTCAGACGATGCGACGGTGGTCGTGGGGACAGTAATCGACCCAGACATGGGTGGTGATCTGCGCGTCACTCTGGTGGCCACCGGGCTCGGGTCGCGGCCCAGTGCCGCGCAGAAACCGGCGGTCAAGCTGGTGGAAAAACGCGCCAGCGGCGAGGTCGATTACGGCAAGCTGGAACGGCCGACGATTATGCGCAACGAGGCAAGGCCGGCCGGCAAGTTCGACTCCGATCGCGGCGATTACGATCTGGATTATCTCGATATACCGGCCTTCCTGCGGCGCCAGGCAGACTGATGTCAGGCGTCACGTCAGCCTAGATGTCGGGCCAGGGCTACGCAACACGGGGGACGTAAATGTAAGCTTGAGTGCTAGCGGGCGGGCCGGCGGCGGGAATCAATCCACCGTCGGGCTGTCGTATGGCTTGGTGCCGCGACGGACTCGTCGGATTGCAGAATGCGGCCGGGATCAGACCTACATGGCGAGCGCGACTTTCGTCAGCGCAGCGGCATGTGCGAGTGCATCCGCAAATCAGGGATGACAGATTTAGCGTGTGTGACATAATGGCCAGCACGAGCGGTCACCGATGCCACCGCGATTTATGCGCGTGGCCCCAATTTTGCAAAACCCTTTTTCTGTGTGGTTGTTGAGCGGGAAATTCCATTGATCAAGCAACGAACTTTAAAGAATACGATCAGGGCTACCGGGGTCGGGCTCCACACCGGCGAGAAAATTTACCTCACCTTGCGGCCGGCGGCAGTCAATACCGGGGTGATTTTTCGCCGTATTGACCTGGATGTCCCGGTTGAAATCAAGGCCAGCCCCGAGAATGTGGGCGACACCAGGCTTTCGACGACGCTCGTCAAGGGGAACGTGCGGATCTCCACCGTCGAACATCTGCTGTCGGCGATCGCGGGACTGGGCATAGATAACGCATACGTGGACCTGAGTGCACCCGAAGTGCCCATTATGGACGGCAGCGCCGGCCCGTTCGTGTTTCTCGTGCAGTCCGCCGGCATCGTCGAGCAGGCCGCGCCCAAGCAGTTTGTGCGCATCAAGCGGACCGTCAAGGTGGAAGATGGCGACAAGTGGGCGCGTTTCGATCCGTTCGACGGCTTCAAGGTCGGATTAACCATCGATTTCGATCATCCCGTGTTCAAGGATCACGGGCAGTACGCCGAACTCGATTTCTCGACGACATCATTTGTAAAAGAAGTGAGTCGCGCGCGCACGTTCGGATTCATGCGCGATCTGGAGATGTTGCGCGAACGCCAGCTCGCGCTTGGCGGAAGTCTGGACAATGCCGTGGTGCTGGACGATTACCGGGTGCTGAACGAGGACGGTCTGCGCTACGAAGACGAGTTTGTCAGGCACAAGATTCTCGATGTCATCGGTGACCTGTACCTGTTGGGCCACAGTTTGATCGGTGCGTTCAGCGGCTACAAGTCCGGCCACGACCTCAACAATCGGCTGCTGCGCGCGCTGGTGGCGCGGGAAGACGCCTGGGAGTCTGTGACATTCGAAGACGAGGCCAGGCAGGCGCCGATCTCTTATAGCCGTCCGCTCACCGCAGTGTAGCTGCTCCAGGCGCGAGTCGAAATCAGAAATCAGCGTCGCCGCGACGAGCAAGGCGCTGCAGCGCCGCCTTGACACCAGCGTGGACAATGCCGTCCGCCGTGGACAGCAGGCGCCGGGCGTTATCCGAGGACAGTGTAGGACGGCGAATGTCCCTGACCGGAGCTTCCGGCATGGGTCGCACCTTCAATCTGAGCCGTATGAGCGGCGCTGGCAATTCCGAGCGGAAGCCTTTATTGATACATTCGAGTATCTCGCCCTGTTGATAATGGACACGAGTCGCGTGGCCGGCATGGTCCGTCACCACCACTAGAGTTTGCTCACGGATGCCGCCCACCCAGCAATGCGTCGCACATTCGTCCTTCAGACACGTCCTCAGTTCTCTGGTCATCGATTCGAATGCCCGGGCCTGCCGGAGCAACTCCGGGGCGATCAGCGTGTTTAACGTTCGCATGTAAGGACCCCGCATAATTTGTATGGCTTGAGATGTCAGGCGCTTGCACCCGGCCACCAATGGTTGCAGATACGTTATCATGAACACATCGTAGCTGAGACCCGTTATCGTACGGCGTGCAGGCGTTTTTCTAACATTTACTGGTTCTACCCCCATGGTTACCGCCGTATTCAGAAAGGTTTTCGGCAGCCGCAACGAGCGCGTTCTCAAGGGCTATCAAAAGCAGGTCAGGTCGATCAATGCCCTGGAGCCCGCAATGCAGGCGCTCAGCGACAGCGCGCTGGCCGAAAAAACGATCGGACTCCGACAGCGCCTGACGCAGGGCGAAACGCTGGACGCGTTGCTGCCCGACGCGTTTGCCACGGTGCGAGAGGCTAGCCGGCGCGCGCTCGGCATGCGTCATTTTGACGTGCAGCTCATCGGCGGCATGGTGTTGCACCATGGCAAGATCGCAGAGATGCGCACGGGCGAAGGCAAGACCTTGGTGGCTCCGCTGGCGGTGTACCTCAATGCCATGGCCGGGCGTGGCGTGCACGTCGTCACGGTCAACGATTATCTCGCGCGACGTGACGCCGCGTGGATGGGGCAGGTCTACCAGGCCCTGGGCCTGACCGTGGGTGTTATCGTCAACGGCATGGACTCGACCTCCCGTCGTGCGTCATACGCGGCCGATGTGACCTATGGCACCAACAACGAATTCGGCTTCGATTATCTGCGCGACAATATGGCCTTCGACAAGTCCAGCCGGGTGCAGCGAGACCTTATCTTCGCGGTGGTCGACGAAGTCGATTCCATTCTGATCGACGAGGCGCGCACGCCGCTGATCATCTCCGGCCCCACCAGTGAGAACTCGCAGACTTATGCCGCCGTCGATCTGCTCATCCCGAAGCTATCCCGCCAGCAGGAAGAAGATGGGCCCGGCGATTACAGCGTGGACGAGAAGGTCAAACAGGCGTATCTCACCGAGGAAGGCCACGACAAGGTCGAACAGCTGCTGGCCGGGGCCGATCTGATCAAGCCCGGCGAAAGCCTTTACGACGTCGGCAACATTGGCCTGATGCATCACCTAAACGCGGCTTTGCGGGCGCACGCACTGTTCCAGCTGGATGTGGACTACATCGTGCGCGACAACGAAGTCATCATCGTCGATGAATTCACGGGACGCACCATGCCCGGGCGGCGCTGGTCGGAGGGGTTGCATCAGGCGGTCGAAGCCAAGGAGGGTGTGCCCATCCAGAACGAGAACCAGACGCTCGCCTCGATCACCTTCCAGAATTATTTTCGGTTGTACGAAAAGCTGTCCGGCATGACCGGCACCGCCGACACCGAGGCCTTCGAATTTCATCAGATCTACAACCTGGAAGTGGTCGTCATCCCCACGCACATGCCTATGATCCGCAAGGACATGGGCGATCTGGTGTACCTGACCATCGCCGAGAAATTCCAGGCCATCATCGAAGATATCAAGGCCTGCGTTGCTGAAGGGCAGCCGCTTCTGGTCGGCACCGCGTCGGTCGAAGCATCGGAAACGCTGTCCGGCCTGCTCAACAAGAGCCGCATCAAACATCAGGTGCTCAACGCCAAGCAGCACGAGGCGGAGTCGCACGTCATCGCGCAGGCCGGGCGGCCCGGCACTGTCACCATCGCCACCAACATGGCCGGTCGCGGCACCGATATCGTGCTGGGCGGCAGTCTGGATGTGGAATTGGCCGCGCTGGGCGAAGACGCCGACCCAGGCGCCAGACAAAAAGTGGAAAACGAGTGGCGGCAGCGGCACGAGCAGGTGCTGGCCGCCGGCGGGCTGCATATCGTCGGAACCGAACGTCACGATTCGCGGCGCATCGACAACCAGCTCAGAGGGCGCTCCGGGCGTCAGGGCGATCCCGGTTCCAGCCGCTTTTATCTGTCGCTGGAAGACAATCTCATGCGCATCTTCGCCTCCGACAGGGTGAAGGGGCTGATGCAGCGGCTGGGCATGAAGGAGGGCGAGTCGATCGAGCATCCGTGGGTCACGCGCGCCATCGAAAACGCTCAGCGCAAGGTGGAGGCGCATAACTTCGATATCCGCAAGCACCTGCTGGAATACGACGACGTCGCCAACGATCAGCGCAAGGTCGTCTATCAGCAGCGCAACGAACTGATGGAGGCCGACGACATCTCGGACAGCATCGCCGCCATCCGTCAGGATGTCGTCAATGGCGTGATCAGTCAGTACATCCCGCCCGGCAGTATCGAGGAGCAGTGGGACGTGCCGGGACTCACCGAGGCCATAGAACGCGAGTTCGGCCGCCCGATGGCGATACAGAGGTGGCTGGACGAGGATCAGTCGTTGCACGAGGAGCCTTTGCGGGAGCGTATTCTGGCCGAGATCACCGGCATCTACACCGACAAGGAGCAGCTGATCGGCGCGCAGGCAATGCGCCGCTTCGAGCGCGACGTAATGCTGCAGATCCTGGATGGCCACTGGAAGGATCACCTGGCCGCGATGGATTACCTGCGTCAGGGCATTGGCCTGCGCGGCTACGCGCAAAAAAATCCCAAGCAGGAATACAAGCGCGAGGCGTTCGAGATGTTTCAGCAGATGCTGGAGCAGATCAAGCATGCGGTGGTGTCCATCCTCACCAGGGTGCAGGTGCGCTCCGAGCAGCAGCTCGATGAACTGGAGCGGGAGAACCGCCAGACGCCCGCCATGCAGTATCAGCACGCCGATGCTGGCAGCGCGCTACATCCGGTGTCGGATGCGAGCCCCGAGGCCGCCGAGCCGGCGACCGCACCTGCGCATCAGCCTTACCGCCGGCAGGGCCGCAAGGTCGGGCGCAACGAACCATGCTGGTGCGGTTCCGGCAAGAAGTTCAAGCAGTGCCACGGCAGGCTGGTCTGATGGCTGCTAGTGTTAGCGGGCTCTCGATAAACCCGGTGGAATCTCGATAAACCTCTGTAACATCTCGATAAATTGTAAGCACTCGCGACCGTGGCCGTCGGTCTGAATCCGCCTGCGCAGCTATTGCCGGTTGTCGGCGTGCGGCTGGCGGCGACAGCGGCTGCTATCCGCTATCAAGGCCGTCTGGATGTCGCGCTAATCGAATTGGCGCCCGGCAGCCGCATCGCCGCCCAGTTCACCCGCAACGCATTCCGCGCCGCGCCGGTCGTCATCGCCCGCCGCCACCTCGCCGCGCGCGCATCCCGCTATCTGCTCATCAACGCCGGCAACGCCAACGCCGGGACCGGCGTGAATGGGATCGAGGATTGCCTGGCGGCTTGCACGGCGCTGGCCGCAAAGACAGGCTGCCAGCCTGACGAAGTGCTGCCATTTTCCACCGGCGTCATCGGCGAACGCCTGCCGGTAGACCGGCTCGTGCGCGCGCTTCCCGCCGCGCTGTCGGAACTCGCGCCGGATGCCTGGCTACGGGCGGCCGAGGCGATCATGACCACCGATACCGTGGTCAAGGACGCTTCCCGGGTGGTGACAATAGCAGACCAGCGCGTGAGCATTACGGGCATCGCCAAGGGCGCGGGCATGACCCGGCCCGACATGGCGACGATGCTTGCGTTTATCGCGACCGACGCGCGCGTGCCGCAGGCAATGCTGGATGCCGCGTTGCGAATTGCGGTCGATGCATCGTTCAACTGCATCACGGTCGATGGCGACACCTCCACCAACGACGCCTGCGTGCTCATTGCCACGGGCCAATCCGGTGTCGATATCGACACGGATGCGGCGCGCGCGCAATTTCAATCATCCCTGAACGAGACCGCAAACGAGCTGGCGCAGGCGATCGTGCGAGACGGGGAGGGCGCGAGCAAGTTTATAACCGTGGTAGTGACTGGCGCGGCCACTGTCGATGAGGCGCGTCGCGTGGCGTTTACGGTCGCGCACTCGCCGCTGGTCAAGACCGCTTTCTTCGCCAGCGATCCGAACTGGGGACGAATACTCGCGGCGGTGGGGCGCGCTGATGTCGAGGATCTGGCTATCGAAGGCGTGGAAATATTTCTGGATGACGTGTGCGTGGCGCGTAGTGGCGCCGTGGCGCAGGAGTACACCGAAGCTGCGGGCAGGCGCGTCATGGGCCAGTCGGAGATCGTGGTGGGGGTGGATATGCACCGTGGCGCCTGCTCGTTTCGCGTATGGACATCGGATTTGTCGTACGAGTATGTGCGCATCAACGCGGAATATCGCAGCTAGCCATCCGGCGCCGCCGCAAGCCGCGATGCCCCAGACATTCATGCACGTGGTCGCCGCTGCGCTATTCGACAAGGCCGGCCGGGTGCTTATCGCGCGGCGTCCGGACCATCTGCATCAGGGTGGCAAGTGGGAATTCCCCGGCGGCAAGGTGGAACCCGGCGAAGCGCCCGCGCACGCCTTGTCGCGCGAGCTGTTCGAAGAGTTGGGCGTGCGCGCGCGGAAATTCGCCCCACTGATTCAGGTCCGTCACCGTTACCCGGACAAGGCCGTGCTGCTCGACGTCTGGAAAGTGACCCGCTATGAAGGCGAGCCGCTTGGCCGAGAGGGCCAGCGGCTTGCCTGGAGCGCGCCGAGCGAACTTATGCGCTTCGCGTTTCCCGCCGCGAACTTACCGATCCTGAAAGCGCTGGACTTGCCCGAGCTTTATCTGATCACGCCGCCACCCGGGCCGGATGCGGCCCGCTTCATCGAGAATCTGGAAGCAGCTCTAAAGATGGGCATCAAACTCGTGCAACTGCGGGCGCCCGCTATGGACCAGGTTGGCTATGCCAATCTCGCCCACGCCGCACTCGACCGATGTCACGCACATGGCGCCCGTATGCTGGTCAACGCTGAGCCTGAGTGGGCGATGCGTCTCGGCGCCGATGGCGTGCACGTCAACAGCACGCGGCTCTTGTGTCTGCGCACCAGACCGTTGGCGGCTGATTATCTGCTGTCGGTCGCCTGCCACGATCCGCGGGAACTCACCTTCGCTAACACAATCCACGCCGACCTTGCCCTCGTGTCGCCGATCAGGGCCACCCCCAGTCACCCGGTCGCCAAGCCGCTGGGCTGGCCGGGTTTTCGCGCGCTTTGCGAACAGGCGATGATGCCGGTCTACGCCCTGGGCGGCATGTCGCCACGTGACATTGGTCGCGCGCGGCGCGGCGGCGGCCAGGGAATCGCGGCTATTCGATCCCTATGGTGCGGTCATCGAAGCGATTAATCGCCTTGGTCCTTCCGACGAAGCTTTTCGCATGGTTATCGGTGTCAGGCGTAACCTCGGCAACGCGCCGGAGGATATATCACAGTGCGCAACAGGCGAGCGCGAATTCAAGATCCTTGTCCACGGGCACCCCGCGGGTATCCGGTGTGGGTTGCCGCAGGAAACGGACTGTGAAACGGTGCTTGCCGGCGCTGATCTCCGGATAATAGCCGGACTTTTCGCTAAGCAGTATGCGGATCAACTGGTAAGGCTGATTCACATCCAGATTCTGCTGATAAAAGCCCGCGGCGGCGCGCGTCCGTTGCGGGCTAGCGCTCTCGCGCACCAGACTGAGAATATTGACGACGGCCGCGTGAATGTTCGTGAAGGGCGCGATCCAGGTTCGCAGCAAGTCATGGCGCGCCGCCACCGGTTCGGACAGCCAATAGTGATAAGCGGGTAGATCGAAATCGCAGGTACCGCCCGGGATAATGGTGCGCTGTCTGATGCTGTTCAGGAACTCGTTGTTTTTTAGCGCCGCTCCCGGCTGGCCGCTCTGGGCGTGCAGCGACGCGATCAGCTGCTGGTGGCGTTCCACGATGCCGTGCAGGCGGCTGCTGTCCACCATTGGTGCCTGTTCGAGCCGCTCCATGTTCGCGATCTGACGCTTGAGTTCCATCATCAGGTCGCTTTTCAGATCGACTCTGGCGCCCAGATTCAGGATCTCCAGCAGCAGCATGAGTGCGCCGTGTGTATCCCATGCCGTATCGCGCTCGAGGCAGTGCTCGAAATTCTCCATGAGCTGTTCGATCCGCAGGAACGTGCGCAGGCGCTCGTTCAACGGCTGTTCGTAGGTGACGATCTGATTCACTTCGCGATGGCTCCGTGATCTGTCGCGGCGCTGCGGTCGGAATGCCAGCTTTCCGCAATCTGGTTATGACGGCAAAGTAACCGGCGGCAGGCCGGGGGTCAAGCGCTCCGGGTGCGCCCGGCGGCGAGTTCGAGATACCGTTCGTGGAGTCGTTCGACCGCAGCTTCGAGAGCATCGGCGACGCCATCATTAACGATGGTATCGTCGGCGACGGCGCGGCGCGCGGCGCGTGACGCCTGGGTCGCCATGATGGCGCGGACGGCGCTCGGCGAACACCCGTCGCGCGTGCTGACGCGCGCGATCTGCAGCACTTCCTCGCAATCGACCACCAGCACGCGATCCACCGTATCCTGCATGCGGGATTCCACCAGCAGCGGGATCACCGCCAGGCCGTACGGCGCGCAAAGCTGGCCCAGACGCCGCGAAATCTCTTCACGCACGCGCGGATGCAGAATGGCTTCAAGCTGGCGACGCGCGGGCGGTTGATCGAACACCAGCCGCCGCAATGCGCTGCGATCCAGCCGTCCGTCGGGCATCAGCAGATGCGCACCGAAGGTTTCGACGATACGTTCTAGCGAAGGAGACCCGGGGGTAGTGAGTTCGCGCGTAATCACGTCGGCGTCCACCACCGGCGCGCCCCGTTTCTCGAACAGCGCCGCGACCGTGCTCTTGCCGCAGCCGACGCCGCCGGTAAGCCCGATGGTAAGCATGCGGCTATTGTACTTCAGCTTCGGGGTACGTCAGCTTCGCGTGCGGGGCATCCATGCCCCGCACTAGCAGGCTGTTTTTCAACAGCCCGCTAGGTCGCGTAACGCAAATACCAATCGGTGATCGGTGTTCCCCACAACAGCCCGATCCATCCGGCCATTGCCAGATAGGGGCCGAACGGTATGGGCACGTTGCGATCACGGCCCAGAATTAGTATCAGACCTACGCCGACAAGGGCGCCGATGGCCGATGAGAGCAATATGATCAGCGGCAGCGCCTGCCAGCCGGCCCACGCGCCCAGCATGGCGAGAAGCTTGAAGTCGCCGTAGCCCATGCCTTCCTTGCCGGTTATCAGTTTGAAGATGTGATACACGCACCAAAGGCTCAGATAACCGAACATCGCCCCCAGCACGCTGGCTTGCAGGTCGGTGAATAAACCGCCCATGCTCAGCAGCACGCCCAGCCATAGCCCGGGCAAGGTGATCGAATCCGGCAGCAGTTTGGTGTCCAGATCGATGGACGACAGTGCGATCAGCGCCCAGGTAAACAGCAATGCGGCCGCTGTCATCCACGTCAATCCGAAGCGCCACGCGACAATTACCGATAGCAGCGCGGTCAGCGCCTCGACCAGCGGATAACGCCGCGAGATCGGCGCGTGACATTTGGCGCAGCGACCGCCCAGCGCCGTGTAACTGATGATGGGAATGTTTTCCAGCGCGCCGATGCTGTGACCGCAGTTCGGGCAGTGGGAACGCGGTGTCAGCAGGTTATAGGTTTCCTCGCCGCTATCATCGACCGCGCCTTGTTTGTCGCCCAGCCACGCCTGGCATTCAAGGGTCCATGTCCGCCGCATCATGATGGGCAGGCGATGAATGACGACGTTCAGAAAACTCCCGACCACCACCCCGAGCAGGCCGGTCGCCAGCAGAAAAAATAGTGGACTGGTCTGGAATACGCCAAGCATTGTAACTGTTCGTTTGGCGACGAGGTCGCCGTCGCTGCTAAAAGAGCGCCGGACGCTGCATCCGGTGGAGCAGCGT
>JACCYU010000099.1 GCA_013696315.1 Gammaproteobacteria bacterium
CCAACACTCCCGTCAGCGAACCGATGAACCATCAACACGACTCGAAACCTGCGCTCGCGACGCGAGCCGGCTTCTCAAGTCCGACAGGCTGCTAGTCTGAGAAATGCACGCAACGCCATGCCGATATGATTGCGTTGCGCTTTGGCCGCGCGCACCTGCGCACGCTCGACGCCGCAGAACTGCTTGATGCCACGATGATAATTCTCAATCGTCCATGCGAAGCCCGCAAAGCGGACGCGCGCCACCTCACTCATCTGCAAGTCATTGGTTGCCCACCACTCAAAGTCGCCGTCTGGGGCGACAAGCTTGAAGAGGCGAATCCAACCATAGCCTTTCAGATGCACGATACAGCCTCGCGCATCGGTCGCAATCAGCGAGACGGCGCGCAAGCCTGTCCGATCCGGGTTCACCAGCCGGTTCGACTTCAGCCGCGTCAGCCATATCCAGCCGAAATCTCGCATGGTTTTCAAGTTTTCGAGGCTAGAGTACCAACTATCAAAGACGACGCAAGCGGGCTGAAAGCCGCGCTCACAGGCCGCCTGCAACATGGCCTGGAAGTGATCGTTCTTGGTCAACTCATCATTAGCTTTGTCATAGAGGCGGTAGTCACAGGGTACGTGGCGATCGCCGTCCGTCCACAGCAAGGTGATCAGATTGATGCCTTCGACCACCGCTCGATGTTTGCCGGACCAATGGCGCCGCACCAATGCTATTTTCTTGGCGTACGGCTTATCGAGCGTCGAATCATCAACGACGAGGATGCCTGTTGTGCGTTCGACCTGCGGCGCGGCTTCTTGCCAGAGCGTCTCGGCGGCCGGTTCAAGGCGATGCAACAGGCGCGTAAAGGCGTCGTGTGCGGGCGGCGACTCCTCGACGGGCGTGGTGCGCGCCGCTTCAACGCCGGAACAGACGCGCGGTGTGGCGATCAGGAAGTTGATGTAATCTTCGCAACTGACTTTGGCGGATTCATTTAGCTTCTTTACATTAGCGCAGTCCAACTGCGTAACTACTAACTTGTTTGAGGGGAGACCTCAGGGTCAGGTCTGGCCTACATGCTCGAGGTGTTCCCATCCGTCGGTTTGTGACATAGCCGTACTAGGGAGCTCAGCCTGGGCATTGATCTGGTAGTCTTCAGGCAGGCATGACTGGACAAGGGCGGCGGCGCTGAGCGCCTGAGCAAAGTGTCTGCCAACTATGGCGTGTCCCACTTGCTGAAGTGCTGCCCTCATCCGAGGCAAACAGACAGTAACGCGATGCAGAACGTGGCTGATATACTGAGACCCCGAGCGTGGGTGGACACCCGTTTGACGTTGGGACTCGACGCTGCCCCTCAGAAGGCTCGCACACGGGGCGAGCGTCATCTGCCGGTTCATCTATGCGAACCAAATTGGCGAGGATGATTCACCCAAACCAGGGTCTTCACCGATCAAAGGCAACAGCGCTCGGAATCGTATTTTTAACGGCCGAGCGGGTCCTTCGATGATTGCTGGCAGACGGGCGGAGATGGCCCACCACATTTCTATACGCGCCGGTAACCTCAGGAGCTCCGCATGATGTCCGACGCAAGCCGCCAGAGAAACGCAGGCGCACGTCTAACCGAACGTTTGGGTACCGTGCCAAGGGATACAGTCTCGTATCTCAGCAATTATGCGGCCTTTCTGCTCCTGGAATTTACTGCGCTGGTTCTGCTTCTGACGAGTATTCTATTCTTCGCAAGAATCGAAATTACGCCCTACCACGTCGCCGCGGCATTCATTGTCACGTTCCTGACACCGTTCGTCTACCGCAGCAGGCCCGAGATACACGGCTCCGTATCTGCAGCAGCGCTTGCATCGTCCTTTGCCCTTCTGTGCATCGCCACCGTAGTGTTCTCAGGCTGTTTCTATGACTTCTCTTTCGATGGCCAAGGTTATCGCCAGGAGGCCATTATACAATTGGCCAACGGCTGGAATCCCGTCTACGAACGGGTGCCTGAAGACGTTCAACGCAGCATCTGGATAAACCACTACTCGAAAGGACCCTGGATAACAGCGGCCGCACTGTACAAGCTCACGGGGAACATAGAACAGGGCAAGACGTTCAACCTGCTTTTGATACTCGCATCATTCTTTCTGTGTCTATCCGTATTGTTACGTATCAAGCAGATCGACGGCCGGATAGCTTTCATCTTCAGCCTGTTGCTCGCGCTGAACCCCGTCAGCGTGTATCAAACTTTAACTTTTTACATCGATGGCCAGCTCTCGTCATTGTTGGTCTGCCTGGTGGCCAGCCTAACGGCGATACTCCTCGCAGTGGACAAGCTTACTCTTGCCTCGTTGAGCTTCGTCATCTTGATCGCGCTGAACGTTAAGTTCACGGCTGTACCCTATGTTGCTTTCATCGGTCTGGGATTTATTGTGGCCGCGGCGCTCATGGGTAAGACTCGCCCGCTTCGGCGGGCAATATGGGCGAGCATTCTATGTTTTGCAGCAGGCGTGCTTGTCGTTGGCTACAATCCCTATGTCACAAATACGCTGTATCACGGACACCCTTTCTTTCCGCTCTTTGGCGAGGGTCATGTAGACATTATGGACGGTCCTAAATCAACGCCGGTGAGCCTCAGGGGTCTGAACAGAGTAGAAAAGCTTTATCAATCGGTGTTCGCCAAATCGCAAGCTTCCCTCACCGCAGAAACCGAGTTGAAGATTCCTTTAACGGTGACTAGCCTAGACGAGATTCGACCCTTCGGGTCGCCTAGCACGCGAATCGGCGGTTGGGGGCCGCTGTTTAGCGGTGTGCTGGTGCTGTCGGTGATTGGACTGCTGTGGACACTTGTGCGATCGCCTGCTTTGAGGAAGATCGGGCTGATTGTAATGGGCATAAGTGCGTATCTGCTCGCTTCCGCCTTGATCCACGAGGAGGGATGGTACGCGCGTTTCGCGCCGCAGTTGTACTGTATACCGGTGATTATTACCATGTTTCTGGTGAGTGTGCATGACAGAGTGGCGAACATCGTCGGTGGCATCGTGGCGGTCGCGCTGACGCTAAACATCCTCACTATTGGCGGAGTTTACCTGTACAAGAATCTCAAATGGAACTACAAGCTGGGTAATCAAATGGCGGAGCTCGCACGCGTAGATGGAGCGGTTCAAGTATATTTTGGCGATTTCCGCTCGACGCGCGTCAGATTTGAAAAGGCGATCCCTTATAAAGAGGTTAGCACTCAGGCGGGCCTGGCCTGTAAAACCCCAATGGAGATCATACATGCCACGGCGCTTGTATGTCCCTGACTCCGCATGATCGGATGATCTACCTTGCTCATGTTGCAATCTCTTCTACAGACGGGGCAGAATCCATATACACAAAGATCCGCCGATCAATTGTCGATCTTCCAGCGCTGGAACGGTTGAGAACTAGCGCTAATGAACTGGCACTCGCCTAATGTCATAAAATTGAATAAGTCGTAAGCAATTACGAGACGCAGCTCGGCGCATGAGTCTCCTATGGAAAGCGTAGAGAGCCGCATCCATGTCGTTATTCCGGTAATCGTCAAGCACAGGTGCGATCGGCGTGAGTATAAGTACGGGTGACAAGGGTGTTTCACCGGATGGTCAATGGGTTAAACGCCATTCGCAAGCATCTATCGTGTAACGGCGCAGGCGACAGTGAATGGAGGCAAATGTGCTGGTAACGGCTGAGACTGATGCTGGGGAGTACGAGCCAATCTGTATCGATCTGGATGGTACTTTTGTCAAGACCGACTTGATGCTTGAGATGCTGCTAAAGGCGGCGGGGCAACACTGGGCAGTCCTGCTTACGGCGCCAGTATGGCTCACTCACGGTAAGGCGTACTTTAAACAAGAGCTTGCCAAGCGCTGCACGCTGGACATCGCGCATCTTCCCTTTGACGAAGAACTGCGCTCTTATCTGAAACGTCAACGAGAGCGCGGCCACAGGCTTGTATTGGCAACTGCAGCGGACCGGAAGATTGCCGAAGCCATCGCTGCGGAAGCCGGCATCATCGATGAAGTGATCGCCTCGGATGGGATCACCAACCTCAAAGGCGAGACCAAAGCTCGCGTTCTCGAGGATCGCTTCGGCAATCGGGGATTTATCTATGTCGGCAATGATAGGTGCGATCTTCCGATCTGGCGCAAAGCTAAAGAGGCTGTCGTGGTGAATGCCTCATCATATGTGACCCGCGCGGCCGCCGCAGCAACAACAGTCCGTGAGACATTCGCGGCACGGGAGTCATCTCTTGTGCAGTTGCTTAAGGCCATGCGGACCTATCAGTGGGCGAAGAACATTCTTGTTTTTATTGCGCCACTGACGGCCCTGGTGCTATGGGAGCCCGCCATCGCCCTGGCTTCTTTGGTGATCTTCTTCGCTTTTTGCGCCACCGCCTCGGGTGTTTACATCATCAACGACTTGTTGGATTTAGATAGTGATCGCCAACACCCACGTAAGCGATACCGACCCTTCGCTAGCGGTAAGCTCCCGCTCCAATATGGATTGTATGGCCCGATATTAGTATCGATTGGAATTATTTTTGGCTCGATTGTATCTAGCGAGTGCGGCTTGGCGATCGTTACTTACGCGGTTTTGTCGATCGCCTATTCCGTTTCACTCAAAAAGAAACCGCTTATCGATGTTTTCGTCCTTGCGAGCCTCTATTCTCTACGATTATTGACCGGGGGACTTGCGACCGACGTCAGTGTATCGACATGGCTCCTGAGTTTTTCGAGCTTTCTATTTCTGGCTTTAGCGTTTTTGAAGCGAACCGCAGAATTGGCGGCTCTGCGTTCAGAGGAGAAGCGGAAGGTGTCGGGACGCGGCTATGGCGCTTCTGACCTTTCAATGCTTAAAGTCATGGGCGTGGCGTGCAGTTTTGTTTCCAGCCTTGTCCTCGCGCTTTACATAGACAGTACTACAGCTCGGACAATATACGCCAATCCGAATGTCCTTTGGGGAATCGTGCCTCTGATCCTTTTCTGGCAATGTCGGCTATGGCTGTCTACCGCTCGCGGCCGAATGCACGACGATCCGATCGTCTATGCTGCCAAGGACCGCATATCCTGGTTGATTTTTGGCTTGATCATGGTGATTTTTGGAATCGCGAACTTAGATGGTATACCGTGGGGGTGAGTGTTGTCGCCACCACAGCTATCGGAGATAGCGCAGAAACTTTTATAACGACCGCGCGTTTGTTGAGCGGCCCTACGGTGAGAATTTGACTGTGCGGTGCTCACTAGAGGCAGGGGCAACCCAAACTTCTCGCAAGTCTTCTTTAGTGAGCTCAAGATTCCCGAGCCTCGCTACAGCCTCGAATTCGGTTCGCTTTGCCTCGGCGCGCAGACCGGCCGCATGCTGCATGCCGTTGAGCCTTCCCCGGTTTGCGAGAAGCCGGGTTGGGTGGTTTACGGCGGTACCAACTCCACGCTTGCCGACAGGCGCAACCTCCGCGTCGCCCCCGTTGAAGCCGGCCTGCGCTCTTGGTCTATCCTCGATCTGGTGGTCCTCGCCGGGCTCGCGGAAGAGCTGCGGAATCGGTATCGCCGTACTGTTGATCCTGTGCTTGGCGACCTAGCCCGACCACTCAAGAGCGTACGCGCAAGGGATGATGCACAAGGCGGTTAAGCTGCACGGCTGGGGTCGGGTCAGTGGTGGCCTGACCTCGGTTACGTTGCCGGAGACGCGCGCCGAGGCCATCGAGGCCATGCACTCCGCCCGAGACGGCACGGCGATCGCCTTCGGGGGCGGACGCAGCTATGGCGATATGGCCCTCAATAGCCATGGCCGGGTCATCCTCACCACACAGCTGAATCGGATCCTGTCATTTGATTCCGCCAATGGAGAGGTAGTCTGCGAACCGGGCGTCACCTTTCACGAGCTCCTGCGCGAATTCCTTCCCTTCGGTTTTGCCGCGCCGGTGAGCCCCGGCACGGGCTTCGTCACCATCGGCGGGGCAGTGGCAAATGACGTGCATGGCAAGAACCACGACGTCGCCGGGAGCTTCGGGGACCATGTCCGCTGGATCGATCTGCTGCTGCCTTGCGGGGACACCGTGCGCCTCTCACCCAAGGATCGACCCGAGTGGTTTAACGCCACGATCGGCGGCTTGGGGCTCACCGGCATCATGCTGGCGGTCTGCTTTACACTGCGGCGTGTACCCACGAACGCCGTCCGGGTCGAAGAGCGACGGATCCCTGACCTGGAAGCCTTCTTCGCGGCCTTCGAGACGGCACGCACGCGTTGCACCTATTCGGTGGCTTGGATCGACGCATTGGCCGGGGACGCTCGCCTAGGCCGCGGTATTCTAGAGACCGCAGAGCACGCCGACGCTGCGCTATCGAGGTCACCACCGCGGCGAGTAAGAGTGCCCTTCGACTTCCCCGCCGCCGCGCTCAATCCGTGGACTGTGCGCGCCTTCAACGCCCTGTACTATCGCCGGGTGCCTCCGTCAGGCCGTCGGGTCGATCGCCTGATCGACCAATTCCTCTATCCGCTCGATGCTATCCTGGACTGGAACCGCCTGTACGGCCGGGCCGGTTTCTACCAGTTCCAGTGCGTGGTGCCCGAGGCAGACAGCCACCGGGCCATCCGGCGCCTCTTAGGGGAGGTCGCCAGCGCCCGAGCCGCCTCGTTTCTAGCCGTGCTCAAGACCCTCGGCGGCCAGAGCCAAGGACTGCTGTCGTTCCCAATGCGCGGCTACACGCTGGCGCTGGATCTCCCCAGGCGTCCAGGGACTGAGCGGCTCATCGCCCGCCTGGGCGGAATAACACTCGATTATGGCGGGCGTGTCTACCTCGCCAAGGACGCCTGCCTGCCAGGCGAGCTGTTCCAAGCCATGTATCCCAAGCTCGATCGCTTCCGCGCGGTGCTGGACGAGTTGGACCCACACGGGCGCATGAGCTCGGACCTCTCACGCCGCCTCGGGGTCCGAGGGCAACAAACTCTGTCTCCTGTAGTACTGGACAATTCAACCTTGGGCCGTTCAAATAGAAGGTGCGGGCCAATCCTTCCCGCTAGGCAAGCTATGAGCATGACTGTAACGCGAGAAAACATTAACGATCGGCAAGCGCCAGGCGGCCGGGTGGCAATTGTCAAACCTGGGCTGTTGACCGTGGAAGATGCCAAAAAGCTGAGTGTGGCGGAGACCACCGAACTTTTTCGCGATCATGTGAACCCCGGCCAGCTCCATTTCCTCAAACTCTTGGGATTCAATGAGGTCGTCGTCGAGAGCGCCGAAGGCATGTATTACACGGATAAGCGCGGTCGCAGGATCCTCGACTTCTTCGGGGGATTCGGCTCACTCGCGCTCGGGCACAATCACCCGCACATCCTGGCGGCGCGCAAGCGATTTCAGGATGAGAAGCGCCACGAGATCGCTATCGCCTTCATGTCTCAGTACGCCAGTGCCCTATCCAAGAACCTCGCCAGCATCGCACCGGGAGACCTGGACATGGTGTTCCTCGGCTCCGCGGGCTCAGAGGCCGTCGAGGCGGCGCTCAAACTGGCGGAGAAGGTTCAGGGACCGCGACGTTCCACGGTTGCATATGCCGAGCGTTCCTTCCATGGCAAGTCGCGCGGAGCCCTGTCGGTCACCGATTCCGACTTCTACCAGTCGACCTTCCGGCTTTTGGATAATCGTGTCCGCATTCCCTTCGGTGACGCAGCCGCACTCGAAGCGGCGCTCCAGCGCGATCATTCGATTGGTATCCTGATTCTGGAGACGGTGCAGGGCGGCGCCGGGGTCGTCCTTGCAGCTCCCGGCTACTGGCAGGAGGTTCGCCGGCTGTGCGATCGTTACAATGTGCTTTGGATCGCCGACGAAGTGCAATGCGGGGTCGGACGCACGGGCCGCTTCTTTGCGTTCGAGCACGAAGAGGTGGTGCCGGACATCGTCACGCTGGCCAAGTCGCTCGGGGGCAGCAAGGCAGCTATCGGCGCCATTATCGCCCGGCGCCCGCTCTACATGACGGCCTACGGGACGCCCAAGACCGCCCTCATCCACGGCCCGGCCACCTTTGGAGGCATGGGGGAGACCTGTTGCACCGCGATCGAGGCCCTGAACGTCCTCTACGACGAAGGGCTCATCGACAACAGCGCAACGCAAGGCGCCTACCTCCTGGAGCGGCTGCGCAGAGTACACCGCAGTTATCCACAGATCTTAAAGGAGGTGCGTGGTCAGGGACTCATGGTAGGGGTCGAGTTCCAAGACTTCAGCCAGACCCTGCCATTCGGCCTGCGCAGCATTGTCTCCGTTCTCGACGACAAGCTCCGCGGCAGTCTGTGCGGCTTCGTCGGCAGCCTGTTGCTGAAGGACCACAATATCCTGGTGGCCTTCACCGAGTACAACCGTAACGTCATCCGGCTCGAGCCCCCGCTCATCGTTACGCGCGAGCAGATCGAGACCTTTGTGGCGGCGCTCGATGAGGTCCTCTCCCGCGGGATCACCCGCATCATTACCGACTACGCGAAGAACTTTCTGCGCAAGAGCCCTGGATAGCTCGATGACGGGCGGGGAGGCGGGCCACTAAGCCTTCAAGGGGCCTTATTCACTCCCGGAGGCATTGTCAAGCTACATCCTAAGTCCGCCATCGGTTTGGCATCCGCGCTCTGGTTCGATAATATGTTGGCGGTGCAACGCGTCAACTCGGGAGTAATAGCGCCGTTGTTCTGCGACTCGGGGATCAGCTCGAGCTCGGCGAGCGGGCGCGTATGGGGCCCGCAGGATCATCGCAAGGCGGTTGGTCGGCGCTACTGATAAGTCGAAGAAGCGAGTTTGTCCGCGGACGCAAGCTCGCGCGCGCTCCGCATGGAACGCGCCGATGGCGCGTGTCCGGTCAGCTCAGCCACTGGAACTAGAGGTCACCTTTCATGAAGCAGCACCCTATTGTCGTCATCGGCGGCGGTTACGCCGGTTTGCTTACCGCACGACAGCTCGCGGCAGCGCAGATCCCATTTACTTTGTACGAAGCATCGAAAAACATCGCCGGTCTCGCCTCTACGTTCAAGGATGTCGAAGGTTACAGCTACGACTTTGGGACCCATCTCATTACCAACCGGCTGGCGCAGACGCTGGGCGTCGACGCGCGATGCCGGGATGTTGAGTATTTCGGTGAAAGCGTGGTTCTCCACGGCAAGGTCTACAGCTATCCATTCGGTCTCATTACCGTCCCGAAATTCTGCTTGAGCGCACTCAAGCAGCGCTTGAGCGGCGCACCCGATGGAGCCGCGCTGGATGCTGCGGCCTGGGCCGAAGCGGCTTTCGGTCGCGACCTCGCCCGCGAGGTCGCGATTCCGCTCATGGAGAAGCTGACAGGCGCCTCAGCCGCGGAGCTGTCGCCGACGATCAGCAATAAGCTGCCCAATGTCCTGCGGACGGTAATGCTGCGCATTGCTGGGCGTCTCTCGCGCAAGGCGGTGGCGATCGGCTACTGCCAGGATCTGCCAGAGAAGGCGAGCGTCTGGCATGCCTACCCGACAGGTGGGATCGCGATGATTTGTGAGCACCTGCTGGAAGGCATCGATGGCAATGTCAAGCTCGAATCCCCCGTCCAGAAGATTCACGTGGAGAATGGCGCTGTCGTCGGCGTCGATGTGAATGGCCAGACCCAACCCGCTGCCGCGGTCGTCAGTACAGCACCGGTGAACGTTCTGCCGAGACTGATTTCCGGTACGGACCGCCTCGAGTACTTGAAGGAGTTTCGCTACAGCAACATGATTTTCGTCAATTTGTTCCTCAACGGCCGAAACCTGATGCCCAACGTGGCGGTGTGGTTCCCGGAAAAACAGTATGACTTCTTCCGCGTGCAGGAGCCGCCCATCTGTCTGCCTTGGACGGCTCCCGAGGGCCAGACCTATTTCACCGTCGATATTGGCTGTCATGTAGGGGATCAACACTGGAGTGCGGATGACGAAGCGCTCGCCGCGACGTGTCTCGACCAGCTCCAGTCCGTCGTACCCGACATCAAGTCACGTTATAGAGGCGCGCGCGTATTGCGCACTAAGATTGCTTATCCTGTTTACCTTCTTGCCTACGAGGAAGAACGGAAGAGTTTCTCACGCGACTCCGGTCTCAAAGGTTTGTACAGTGTCGGGCGAAATGGCGAATTCGCCCATATTCTGATGGAAGACGTCTACCTCCGGACCACCCAGCGGGTCGGCAGGATGATCGAGGATCTTAACCGCATTCCCGGCCAGCGTTTCCACTGAGCGCATTCACGAAGGAGTGTAAATCTATGTCCGTTGCTCAATCACGGCCGGTCCTGCTCGGATCGCGCTACCTCCCGAGCCACCAAGAAAACCGCATGAAAAATGAGGGCGGCGTCGAGTACGCTCGCAAGTTGTTCTACGACGGCATCAATCCGAATCTAGTGTTCTTGCTGAACAATCGCTTTCTCTGGATGCAGAAATTTATCGATCCGCAGAAAAGCTGCGGTATCGAAGTCGGCTGTGGCCAAGGATATGGCAAGGATATATTGCAGGCTAAATCATACTTACTCACCGATTGCGCAGATCACGAATGGCTAGACGTCAAACATGTCGATGCGCTCAGCACGCCTTTTGAGAACAATGCCTTTGATTTCGTCGTCGCGTCGAACATGATTCATCATGTACCCTTCCCGATAGTTTTCTTTAAAGAAATGCAGCGCATCCTCAAGGTGGGCGGACGAATGCTGATCCAGGATGTGAACTGTTCGCTGTTGATGCGCGTCATGCTCCATCTCATGCGTATCGAGGGCTATTCTTACGATGTCAATGTGTTCGACCCGAACACACCGGCCAACGACACCCAAGATCTTTGGTCCGGGAACAATGCGGTTCCCAACATGCTATTCGACGATGAGGATCGCTTCCACCGGGAAATTCCGTTCTTCCGCATTACCGATCGAGGGTGCAGTGAGGTATTGGCGTATCTGGTGAGTGGCGGCGTTACCGCCAAAACCTTCTTTATCCCGTTGCCACGATGGGTGCTTCAGACCTTAAAATGGATCGATGATGGGTTGACAACGCTCGCGCCGCAGATCTTCGCGCTCCAGCGCCGGATAGTACTCGAGCGTGTTGCCTAGCAATCCCGGATCGAACACGATCGCGCGTTGACAGGAAGGCTCGTCCGAGCCCGTGAGCCGTATGAAGGACCGCCGTCCGGGCGGAGAAATGCTAATGTTGAAGTAGCGGGCGACCGGAGTCAGCCGACAAGCTGTAGTCCTCCCAGTCCTCCCAGTCCTCCCAGTCCTCCCATCCTCCGAGTGGCCCGTCTTCGGCGGCCGAGGTCTCTTCTTACAACCATTGAGGTGATCTAGGCCATGAATGCATGGTTTATCCTATTCTTCGTGGCGTTCATCAACAGCATAGCCGGCCTGCTGCTTAAGCAATCGCGCGTGGTCGCAGAGGGGAGTTCATTGTTCTTGCTCGTGTACTCGCCCTGGTTTATCGCGGCATGTCTATGTTACCTGGTCAATACATTTCTGTTCGCCAAGGCCCTGGATTACCTGCCAGTCTCCTTGGTCTATCCAGCCTACGCCGGAGCCGGTTTCGCGCTTATCGCCATCGCGGGCAACTACCTTTTCGGAGAGCGTTTGGGCATGCACCAGTGGCTCGGCATCGTGCTAATCGCAGCCGGTATACTGACGGCCTCTCGAGGGCAGTGAGACCTTAGTCGCACCGGCGACTTACTCGGGTGATTGCAGAGCGCAGGGTTGCTGCGCACCGTCTACATGCGTGTAGACGCCACGATAAAAAAGCAGCGGCCTACGTTCAGGCCGGTGTTCAAAACGCAACACCTCGCCCACGAAGATGACGTGGTCGCCGCCACCGTACGTGTGATGGATGCGGCACTCGAAGCGCGCCAGCGCCCCGGCTAGGAACGGACAGCCGGTGTCGGTCAACACGTAATCGCAACCGTTCCATTTGTCGATGAGCGCCTTAGAAAATCGGTGGGCCAGTTCCTGCTGATCGGCACTCAAGATGTTGACTGCGAAGTTGTGGCTGCAGAGGAACGCCTTCAGGCTGTAAGCGCTGCGGTCCAGGCTGAACAGCACCAGCGGCGGGTCCATCGACACGGAGTTGAAGGAATTGGCGGTGATGCCAATCAGCTCATCGTGCGGACCGCGAGCGGTGATCATCGTAACACCGGTGGCGAAGCACCCGAGCGCGTCTCGAAATTCACGCGCATCCATAGTGAGCTTAAATGGAATGGCCTCATCGGGATATCGAGCGTTCATCAGCAGTATCCTTGTTTTGCACCTGGTGGACGGCGCATCAGGCGGGTACGCGCCTCGTCTGTGGACAATAGACAAGAACTTGGCCACGGTCGCCTGAATGCGCTCTTGAAATTGTAACGCTTGATGCCGGGCCAAGCTGGCGCGGTTCGGTTCCCGCAGCCGAGGCCTCAAAGAAGCCGCAGCAGTGGTGACCAAGCAAGCTTCGCGGCCAAAGCCGCTCTGACGGCGATATCGTCACGCGCCGCAGGAGCGACCATCTTCGACAAACCGCAATGCTCGCTGTGGAGCACACGCTCGTTGAGCGACTGGTTCCGATAGTCGAGCGACTGCGCCCCTAGCAGCGCCATATTACCGACAAACTGGCGCAGCACCTCGTTGGTTGGTGCCATCGCGCCCACTGCGGATCGAATTTGAAGCCGAGTCCACAATGAGGTTCACTGCCCCATGTCTTGGTTTCCGTCACCGCTGCGTGCCTGTGGCCCTCAAAGCAAATTCTCAAGAAAACAACCCTTGTTTCTATTTCGGATTCATCTCGGGTATAAGAACTTAATCGCCCCTTTTCGTCGCCTAGGAAAAGTACCGCTGGGTAAGTGAGTTGTCAAACATGCTAGTCCTCGCTATAGGATCGGGACTCTTCAGGGCGGCCCAAGGCGACAAATGTTCACACCATTTCGCGTCTCGCGCGAGTGAAGGTCAAGGGGGAGTATCGGCTCAGTGGCTGAACCGGATTTAAGCGTATCCGTTTGCTCGGAAAGGGGACCACGGTCTAGGAGACGTTTGCATCTCGCTGGCGAGATATTGTCATTAGTTGTGGCCGAGATAGACCTCGTTCATTAGACAGGCGGGCTTGGCCACCATGCTCTTATAAACGACTAGACTACCTGACTTCACGCATTCAGCCGCTTATCGGATAACCGTTTACGCGCCTGGCGGTGGCGCAGAGGCCGCGTCGTTCGACCGCATCATTGTTCTGGTGTAGGGGCCCATCGTCGAGATGGTCATCCGTCGGAGTTGCGACTTCGGCGCGGCTATTCGACAATATGTGGCGGATGCAGGCGGAGGGTCTCAGCGGCGACGATATAGCAGCGGCTCAATTCACTAGCGACAGCAAGCTTACCGCGCAGGCATCGGGCCCGAGTGCACAGGGCCGCATCACACGGGGCAATAGTTTTTTAAGGTCTGCGATCGTTTGTAGTGTCAGTTTCGTAGGCCGGACGTGCTAGGCTTTCTGCGAGCCCGGGTTCCGCGTTATCACCAATTCACGCTCCCGATCTTTTGGCTTAACTTTCCCGTATGTTGGGGTTCGGCAGGGGTTCCAACGTATAGGGTAGTATGACGATAGCATGTGCGGGAACGTGCGGCAATAATCTCCTTTGTATGAATGGCTTAAAGCTAAATGGCTCTATTCGCGGAGGATTTAAACTCGCTTAATTTGCTTTCACACGGCAGGGGTCGCTGGTTCGATCCCAGCATCGCCCACCAATTGAACTCACCTGAATTTTCCTGCCACATCTTCTGTAGGGTGGATGAAGGCGGGGCGCACTGTGCAAAATCGTTATGAACGAACAGTGCGCGTACTCCACGGCGGCTGTCGATGGCTACACTCGCAAAGCATGCGTGTGCTTGTCGAATGGGGTGGCGGGCTCTATTCGCCCTACCGCGCTGTACGCGCCCATAAGCAATGAGCCATCGTTCGAGAAGGGCCTGTCTCGACCAATGGACGCACCTTCGCGGCCGATACGATTGCCAAACCGGCGTGCGCGCGCCATCCCCCGCTTGGAGACGTTCCAGCAAGGTAGGCACTGAGCTGAACCTTGCGACACGGACGCCGCCAAAGAGAACCCTGCCCGCGATCGCAGGCAAGGTCATCCTGGCCGATCATCGCTATTGCGGCTGTTTGACCGTGCGCAAATAGGGTTTGTGCGTCTTGAAGCCTTGCGGATATTTCTTCCGGGCCTCGTCGTCCGATACCGAGGTCGGGATGATGACGTCGTCGCCATCCTGCCAGTTGACGGGTGTTGCGACCTGGTGTTTGGCGGTCAGTTGCAGGGAGTCGATCGCGCGCAGCACTTCATCGAAGTTGCGGCCCGTGGTCATTGGATAGATGAGTATAAGCTTGAGTTTTTTGTCCGGTCCGACCACGTACACGTTGCGCACGGTAGCGTTGTCCGCGGGCGTGCGACCTTTGGCGTCGCCGTAAGCTTCCGCGGGCAGCATATCGTATAGCTTGGCGATGCTTAAGTCGGGATCGCCTATCATGGGGTAATTAGGCGCGGTGCCCTGCGTTTCCTCGATGTCCTTCGCCCATTTGCTGTGATCGCCGACCGGATCCACGCTCAAGCCAATGATCTTGACATTGCGCTTGTCGAACTCGGGCTTGATGCGCGCCATGTAGCCCAGCTCGGTGGTGCAAACGGGGGTGAAATCCTTGGGATGCGAGAACAGCACGGCCCAGCCGTCACCGATCCATTTGTGAAAGTCGATCTGGCCTTCGGTGGTTTCGGCCTTGAAATCGGGCGCGGTGTCTCCGAGTCTTAGTGACATTATGATCCTCCAGGTAGTGGCGTAAGTAAGGGGTATATAAACTTCGGGCGGTCTCATTTCAAGACCGCCGCCGTGTTCAAGACTAGATCATCCTGGGGCAATGACCCGCAAGCGGAAATTTCGACCCTGATGCGCCTCGGTACGGTGTCGTTTCGGGGGGCAAGTTAACGCTGCTATAAAAATTACAACGTGGCGTAAATATTACAATCGCCCCTAGTCTAATGCGCCCGGGTCAATGCGCCTGATAGCGCTTGAGCCTTGTTGTACATGGTCTTGAGGCTGATACCAAGCGCCCGTGAAACCCCCGCGCTCATGGCCAAACAATTTATTACCCTTCAGACTTGCCGGCAGCGCACCACTATTGCGCACCCACTGAGTCTGTGGGTGCAAGTTCGCCACCAGATCATTGCCCGCGCCACGTTCGCCTTCAATCGCCCCCAGGGAGATTGCGCGCAGGGCGGAAGGTAGGTTCCAGACCCTTAATCTATTCGGAAAGTACTAGTGTAAAGCTCGGATCATCATCGACAGGGACGTGACGCATAGAACTCCCCTGATGTTTTCGCGCGGCATGCTGACTATAAGTGATGCGCCCGTGAAGCGCGGTAACGCCCCCAGCGCAGTCGATATTCAGCCGATGACGATAACAGGTCCCCCTTTGAAACATAAATCTCGAGCGTTTCTCTCAAAGTCACCTCGGTGCTGGCTCGCACTGCTTCGCCAGAATGCGGATCGTCTTATGGGCAATGTCGACACCGTCCCGGCGCCGCGAGCACTCCGAAATGCCCGAATTATTCTCGCCGCTGATCCAGAACTTTGGTACACCGCTTGCTTCGCAATTCGCCAGACTCTTTGTACGGTAATCAGACACAGGAGATTGCAATGTCGAGTCACCCATTGACGGGTAGCGACTGGTCCAGGCTCAAGGCATTCATCCAGCAGGATCTGGCAGGCGTTACCGAGGCTGATCTCGCCTCCTGCGAGGGCCAGCGCGAAAAGCTGGTGACGAAGCTGCAGGAGATTTACGGGATCACGGCCGATGAAGCCGAAGGCGCGGTGGCGTATTATGAACAGCGGATCGCGATGTGGTATCGCTCGCGGCTGACCGGGTCGGCGCCGCTGAAGTCACGCCACTAGGCGCGACGCAGGTGATGCGCGCGGCGCCCGCGGGTCTGGGCGCGATGCCGGGCCGACGTCGCGAGTTCATCGGCAGCACGCGCAGGAATCGCGAGGAACCGTTGAGCATAACAGTGACTACATCTGACGCAGTTAACAGTTGATAAAATTATTTTTCCACCAGGCGCGTTTTAGATATATACTGCGCTCATTCCGAAACGACAGTTCATAGAGGTTTCAATTAGCGCGATGCGTTAGCGTCCATTCTCCCATTGCGGGCTCTTTTTGAGCCTAAACCGTTTGATCGCCTCCTCTTCCCCTCCCCACTTGATCGAACGGTTTTTTTTGCGCGGCTTACAGCGACCTGACTATCGTATGGAATCAATCGTACTGCTGGATCAAAATGCATTTGCGTCGATGACGACTTTGGCCGATTGGACCGTTAACATCGAATATAATAAAAATCTCATCCAAACGGAGTAGCTCTCATGCGATATAAATCAGATCGCGCACGCGACGCGCTGGAACAGGCCGTGGAACGCGCCTCGGATGCCGGACAGCGGCTGAAAGAATTGGGTACCGCTATCGAAGAGCGCGCCTACGACACGGCGCGGAGCACCCGCCGCGCGTCCGAGGATTACGCTGGCCGCCTGCGTGACTGCGTGGTGGATTACCCGCTGGCATCGATCGGCGTCGCGGTGGCCGTGGGCGCGTTTCTCTCGGTGCTGTTCGCCCGGCGGTAGGCCGGTTTTGCCAGTGTGCTGTCACGCCGCACACTAGCGCGACAGCACTTCCAGCTCGTTGTGCACGGCATGCACGCCCGGGATATACCATACGTCCCGCGCGGCAGTTTGTTTCTGCGCCTCGCTGGTAACCGCGCCACGTAGGGTCACCTCGCGGTCGCGGGTGACCGCCGATATCTGTTCGGCGTCCAGTGTCGGTTCCTTGTCGAACACCATGCGCACCACATCCGTAATTTCCTCGTCGTGATCGGCCTGTGGCGGCCGCACGTGCAGGCGGTTGTAGATATCGCAACTGCCGGGCAGCCACCACAGCAACACCTCCGCGAACCGGCGGTGAGACAGGCTTTTCACCTCGCCCGTAACCTTGATCGCGCAATCCACAGCCGTCACCCTTATCCAGTCCCGATCCTGACCCGACGGCGCATCCGTACCGGTATTGATATCGATTTCAGCGAGGGCGGGCTCGCGGCGCAAAGCGTCCAGCGCGGCGTCGCGCAGCTGATCGTTAGCAATGCGCTCGCCCGGCACCAGTCGCAACCGGTCCTCGATCGGCAGTCCCCCGGCATGCTGGTGGGCAATACGCAGCGCCTTGCGCTTGGCGATTATGTCCGCAACCTCCCCTTCCAGATGAATGACGTCCTCCACGTTGATGGTTATCGCGGACGCATGCATATTGATGTCTCCATCAACCTCTAGCGCCGCGCGTATCGCGCTGGCGATGGATTCTTCACTCACTGTGCCTCCTGTTTTTCGGGTATGCGCAGCATGTCGCTCGCCGGTGGCGTAACTACCTTCCAGCCTGTCCCCGGCAAATTCGTAAGCGCCAACTGGAACAGGCTTTGCAGGTCTGCCGCTTTTAGCTCGTGTAGCGACGACACGCAAAACGACGACCAAGATCAATTGCCGCGCGATCCGCAACATCAATCCGTGCAGCCCGGCCGCGAGGAGCCGATGATGCCTCAGCCACTCACCATTCGCGATGATTACCGCGGCAGCGCAAAGCTCCAGGACAAGGGTGGCGCTCATCACCGGTGGCGACAGCGGCACTGGGCGCTCGGTGGCGGTGCATTATGCGCGCGAAGGCGCCGATGTTGCGATCATCTACCTGGAAGAGCACGACGACGCCCGGACCACCCGGCAGATGGTCGAGGCCGAGGGCAGTACGTGTTTCTTGCTGACGGGCGACGTCGGTGACGAGGTATTTTGCCGGAGGCCGTGGCGGCGACTGTGGATCGCTTCGACAAACTCGACATTCTTGTCAATCACGCGGGTGAGCAACACCCCACTGCCGGCATTGAGGAAATTTCGGCCACGCAGCTGGAGCGCGGGGGCGTCATCATCAACACCAGTTCGGTCACGGCGTATCGCGGCAGCACGCATTTGATCGATTACGCCGCCAGCAATGGCGCGATTACCGCGTTCACGCGTTCACTCGCCAAAGCGCTAGTCGAACGCGGCATTCGCGTTAACAGCGTCGCGCCCGGCCCGATCTGGACACCGTTGATTCCGGCAAGTTTCGATCCTGATGAAGTGGCCGCATTCGGCACCAACACACCCATGGGGCGGGCAGGCCAACCTGCCGAGTAGGCCCATGCTACGTCTTTCTGGCTTCCAGCGACGCGTCTTATATAACCGGCGAAACGCTGCATCCCAGCGGTGGGGATTTTGTCTCCAGCTGAGCTTTATGGATCTCCATCCGGTGTCAGCCCGTCTGTCCGTAACCCGCTTGTTCGTAACGTTCCCGCGCCGCGTGAAACTGCTGCGTGTGATCCATCATCGGTGACGGATAATCGTTAAGCCCGGGCGGACGCGAATCGTGCAGTCGATGAATGGCCTCGGGTGTCAGCCCCCGCAGCGCCGGCACCCAGCGCTTCACATACTCCGCCTGGCTGTCGAATTTCTGCTGTTGCGTCCACGGGTTGAGAATGCGGATGGGACGTGTGTCCACCCCCACCGAGGCAATCCACTGCCAGTTGCCGTTATTCACGCAAGGGTCGTAATCGACCAGTCGACGCGCAAAATAGCGCTCGCCCCAGCGCCAGTCGATGAGAAGATTCTTGGTCAGGAAGGAACCGGTGACGAGCCGCGCGCGATTGTGCATCCACCCCGTCTCGTTTAGCTGGCGCATGCCTGCGTCGACCATAGGAAAACCGGTGCGCCCTTCGCACCAGGCGTTGAAGTGATTTTCATCATTGTCCCATCGCATGTCGTCAAACCTGGTTTTCAGCGACTTGCCGAACACCCACGGATTGAAGAAAGCCAACTGGGTGAAGAAGTCCCGCCAGTAGAGTTGACGGATGATCTCCTCGCTGGCCGCCGCCAGTTCCTTCTTCAGCGCGTGATAGACCTCGCGGATCGACACCGTACCGAACTTGTGGTGCGCCGAGAGACTGGTGGTGCCGGCTTGCGCTACCGCATCGTGCGAGTGACCGTAGTCGTTGAAATCAGCGAGCCGCCGCAAAATCGCCACACCGCTATCGCGTCCGCCGCGTACGTGCGCGCCTGCGTTGCGCTCTTTGAGCAGTTCATCGTAAAGAGTCTTGCCGCGCGCGAATTCGATGGGGCCTTTGTGGAAATCGCCGGCTTTGAGCGACTGCGGCGACGGCACGTCGAACTGGCGGGCGCGCCGATAATACGGCGTAAACACCCTGAACGGCGTGCCAGCTTCGGTCACCGTGCGGCCAGGCTCATTCAACGACACATCGGGATACTGGCCGAAGAACACGTGTCGACGCGCACACAGCGCTTGCAGTTCGCCATCCCGCAACCGGCTGAACGGCGTGTAGTCACGGTTGACCATTACCGCCTCGGCGCCGCACTGCTCGATCAGGCGCTCAACGATCTCGTGCGGCAAGCCTGCGAACCGGTACAGCGCGCCCCCGGCCGCCTTCAGTTGCCGCTCCAGGTCTTCAAGCGACTCGAGCAGAAACTGAAATCCGTGCGCGGTGAAGTAATCGTTCTGGTCACCCTGCTGGCGTGGATCGAAGATGAAACACGGCAGCACGCGCTCGGCCAGCGCGAACGCCTTGCGCAGGCCCGTATTGTCATCCAGTCGGAGATCGCGCCGGAAGACAAAAACCGCGGTCTTGTAAGACTTGGCCATAGAAAAAACCGATTTTCGGGGGTTGATTCTTTATGGTCTAGCAGCAACAATGTTGCATTGCATCAACATTATTTGCTTTTATGCTTCAATCCAAGAGGTCATATCTATGACACGGCGCAGACAATTGGCGGATGCACAAGGCAACCCGTTGTTAAAGGATTTCGGCGCATTTTATCCCACCGGCTACATCGTCATCGCTTTCGAGCGTGGCGAAGACGCGCGGCAAACCTGCCACGAGTTGCGCATCGGCGGCTACCACGAGCAGGATTGCGCGGTGCATGAACCGTGGGAAATGGCCGCACGGGCGCATCGCAACATCAACACGACCGGCCTAATGGCCCGGCTGGGCAAGAGCGTCGCGGCTGTCAAGAAACATGCCCGCGCGGCCAGCAATGGCGCAACTTTCCTGACAGTTTACGCGCCAGACGAAATCGAAGTCGAACGCGTGATGAACGTCGTGCGCCGCCGGCCGCATGTCCTGGCGCACCGCTATCAACGTTTCGTCATTCAGGATCTGGCGCAGCGCGACGAGGAGCCACGCGCGACCGCCACGCGGTAAACAAACACTGTCTCATACCGTGCCGGGCAATCAGCCCGGCACAATTTTACATGTGCCGCTGGGCGATCATTTCCTTGATCTTGCCAATCGCCCTCGCCGGGTTGATGCCCTTCGGACACGTGGCGGTGCAGTTCATGATGGTATGACACCGGTACAACTTGAACGGATCTTCGAGTTCGTCGAGCCGCTCACCGGTCGCTTCGTCACGGCTGTCCGCGATAAAGCGGTGCGCCAGTAACAAAATGGCGGGACCGAGATAACGCTCCTGATTCCACCAGTAACTCGGGCAACCCGTTGAACAGCACGCGCATAGAATACAGCGCTCGTTGTCGTCGAACGCCTGGCGTTCCGCCGGCGACTGCAGGCGCTCCTTGTCTGGCGGCGCGGGTGTTTCCGTCCGCATCCAGGGTTTCACCGACGCGTATTGCGCGAAGAAGTGGGTGAAGTCAGTCACCAAGTCTTTCATGACCTGCATGTGCGGCAGCGGGTAAATCTTCACGACGTCGCTTCGGCATTCCTCGATGCGTTTTGTACACGCGAGCGTGTTACCGCCGTCGATGTTCATCGAGCACGAGCCGCAGATGGCCTCGCGGCAGGAGCGCCGGAACGCCAGGGTCGGATCGAGCTCGTTTTTAATCTTGAAAAGCGCGTCCAGTACCATCGGCCCGCATTCGTCCAGATCCAGCTCGAAGGTATCGATTCTGGGGTTGGCGCCGGCATCGGGATCGTAGCGATAGACGATAAATTTCTTGGGGCGCCGCGCACCGTTGGTCGCAGGATACGACTTGCCATCCTTGACGACCGAATTGGCCGGTAACCGGAACTGCGCCATTGCAATCTCCTGAAAATTTAAGGCCTTCCCCCAACAAGGGGGAAAGAGCACGTCAATACGTTCGCGCTTTCAGCGCAACGGTTTCGACTTCGTCGGTGAGCGTATTCAGATGTACCGGTCGGTATTCGAGCCGCACTTCACCGCCCTCGCCGACCCACGCCATGCTGTGCTTCAGCCAGTTCTGGTCGTCGCGATCCGGATAGTCCTCGCGCGCGTGCGCGCCGCGGCTCTCCGTGCGTTTGGCGGCGGAAGCAATTGTCACCAGCGCCTGCGCGATGAGATTCGAGAGCTCGAAAGTCTCGACCAGATCGGTGTTCCAGATCATCGAGCGGTCGGTCACGCGGATGTCGTTGTTGAACGTCTCCAAGAGCGCGCAGATCTTCTGCGTGCCCTCATCCAGGATCTCGGCGGTGCGGAATACGGCTGCGTATTCCTGTATTGTTCTCTGCATCTGCAGGCGCAGCTGGGCGGTCGGCGTGCCGCCGTTGGCGTGTCTCAGTTCATCGAAGCGCGCGATCGCCGGCTCCGACAGTCGCGCCGGCAACGGCCCTGGCGGGTTGCCGGGTTTGACCAGCTCGGCGCAGCGCTTGGCCGCCGCGCGTCCGAACACGATGATATCGAGCAAGGAATTGGAGCCCAGCCGGTTCGCGCCGTGCACCGATACGCAAGCGCCCTCGCCGATCGCCATCAAACCCGGCACCACGGTTTCCGGATTGCCGTCCTTGTAAGTCACCACTTCCGCGAAGCGGTTGGTCGGCGTGCCGCCCATGTTGTAATGCACCGTCGGGATGACCGGGATCGGCTCTTTCGTCACATCGACGTTGGCGAAGGTTCTGGCTGTCTCGGCGATGCCCGGCAGGCGCTCGTGGATAATCTTCGGATCGAGATGCTCCAGATGCAGGTGCATGTAGTCCTTGTCGGGACCGAAACCCCGGCCCGCACGGATTTCCATGGTAATGCTGCGCGAAACGACGTCGCGCGAGGCCAGATCCTTGGCGTTGGGCGCGTACTTCGGCATAAAGCGCTCGCCTTGCGCGTTCTTGAGATAACCGCCTTCGCCGCGCGCGCCTTCCGTAATCAGACAACCGGAACCATAGATGCCGGTCGGGTGAAACTGCACGAACTCCATGTCCTGCAGCGGCAGGCCGGCGCGCAGCACCATGCCGTTGCCGTCGCCCGTACAGGTGTGCGCGGAGGTGCAGGAGAAATACGTGCGGCCGTAACCGCCGGTGGCGAGCAGTACCATGTGCGCGCGGAAGCGGTGCAGTTCGCCGGTGGACAAATCCCAGGCCAGCACGCCGCGGCACCGGCCTTCGTCGTCCATGATGAGGTCAGTGGCGAAATACTCGATGTAGAACTCGGCCTGCTGCTTGAGCGACTGCTGATACAAGGTATGCAGAATCGAATGACCCGTGCGGTCGGCGGCCGCGCAGGTGCGCTGCGCCGTGCCCTGGCCGTAATGCGTGGTCATGCCGCCGAACGGACGTTGATAAATGCGGCCGTCGTCGCGACGCGAGAACGGCACGCCGTAATGCTCCATCTCGATCACGGCCTGCATGGCGTTCTTGCACATGTATTCGATGGCGTCCTGATCCCCCAGCCAGTCCGAACCCTTGACGGTGTCGTACATGTGCCAGCGCCAGTCGTCCTCGCCCATGTTACCCAGCGCGGCGCTCATGCCGCCCTGCGCCGCGACCGTGTGACTACGGGTCGGGAATACCTTGGTGATACACGCAGTGGTCAAACCTTCCGCGGCGATGCCTAAGGTCGCGCGCAGACCCGCGCCACCGGCGCCGACGACGACGACATCGTAGGCATGATCGACGATGGTATATGCGTTGTTGTGTGCCTCACTCATACGCCGGCACCCAGGGCAATCTTCAACACCGCCACTACACCCAGTACCGTTAGAAAAATGCACGCGAAGTTCGTTAACAGGATGCCGGCAAGCTTCATCCATTCGACGTGCACGTAATCCTCGATGATCACGCGCAGACCCAGTTGCAGATGATAGAAAAGCGTTGCCAGCAGCAGGATCAGCAGCACGGTCGGGATCGGTGATCCCACCCAGGCGACAAACGCCGCGTAGTGCATGTCGCCGAACGATGCGACCGAGAAAGCGAACCACAGCAGCAGCGGGACAAGCGCCACCGAGGTGACGCGCTGCAGCCACCAGTGCGAAAAACCCGCTTTGGCCGCGCCCAGGCCGCGCGCGGCGGTCACAGGTGTGCGCACCGCCATCACGAACTCCAGCGCGTGGCGATCACCACGATCCACAACAACAGGGTCAGGCCGGCCGAGGCAATCAGCGCGATCACAGCCGTGTTGTGCGTGGTGGCATAGTCGAAACCGTAGCCTATATCCCAGGCCAGATGCCGGATGCCATTACAGAGGTGGAAGAACAGCGCAAAGGTGAATGCGAACGTCAACAACTGTCCGTACCACGCGGCTACATGGCTATGCACGCCAGCGTACGCATCGGGCCCCGCCGCGGCCGCGGCTACCAGCAGTACGAACACGAACGCACCGAAGCCGAGCAATGCGCCGGTAGTGCGATGCGAAATCGATAATATGACGGTCAGCGGCAGCCTGTATATCTGCAGATGCGGTGACAGGGGGCGCGAATCAGGTGTCATGCAAACGGCTCCGAATTATTTACAGCTTTGTACGGCTTGATTTTTTTGACGCTTGGCTCACGCCGTGCGCAGAGCAGTATGGCGGTGATTCGCCACAGTAAAAAATCATCGATGAATCGAATACCGACTGCCGGGCAAGATGGCGAAAGTACGTGAAAACGGCACTGGGTTCAATAGTTGGCTGCGTTCGCCGTGGCGCCGGGTTTGCGCGCGCCGGCAAGATGTAGTCCACTGATTGCAGTGTCGCCCGCCGCGGATGCGACACTGCGATTAGCCATGATTTCCAAGAAAACTTCCACCCAGCCGCCTGCGGCATCTGGTGCTGGGCGATCAGCTCAGCCGCGGAGGCGCCGCATTTGACGATTTCGATATCGATCGCGACGCTGTGTGGATGGCGGAGGAGAGTGACGACCACAAGCACCGTAGACTTTTTTTATACCGACAATGGGAGCCATTGCTTGAAAACCGTGGACCTGATTACATTCATATTGATTATCATCGGTGCCCTTATCTGGGGCTCGGTGGGGGCGTTCGACTTCAATCCGGTGGCCATAGCGTTTGGCCCCGCGCATGCAGCAACGCGGGGGATATATATACTGGTGGGCTTGAGCGCCGTTTACCATGCGATCGCGTTCAGGGCGATTCAACAGCGCTGGCGTCCGCGGACCAGCCGCACGCTTTAGCAGGACGTTGAAAAAGGGCCGTCCTGCCCTTTTTCAACTCGACGGGTCCGGCGCATGTCCGGACCCGTCTGCGCGAATCAAACACTTGCGTGTTTAATTCGCGGGCAGGGCATCCATGCCCCGCATTAGCAGGCTGGTTTTCAACAGCCTGCTAGTTCTCAGCTTGCGGGCTCCATGCCCATGGCCGACAGCGCCTGCTCGGCAGCCTCGGCCCAGCCCCGGTTCGCGGCAGGGTCGGCCGGGCTCGGATGCGGTATCACGCCGACCTTGCGGTCACCCGCCACTTGCGTAGCACGTTCCGCGGCGAAGCGGCCGATCCCGATAACATACCGTGGGGACAGCCAGTCCAGCGCGCGCGCAAGCGCGGAATCGCATATCGCGAACAGCGCCTGTCTTTCCGCGCGCGAGAGTTTGTCCGGCGTGCGATTTCTGCCGCTCGCCTCAAGAAAGCCCAGCGGGCAATAGTTCAACACAAAATAACGCGCGAAGAATGCGTGCGCCGTGCCGTACCGCTGTTGCGCCCACCCCCACAGCCGCTGACCGCTAACCTCACCGCGCGCGCAATCAAATCCCAGCACCGGCCGCGCGGGATGCTGCGACCGTGGCTGGTCCACCGAGCCCACGATGCCGAGCCAGTCGCGCACCATGCTCGCATCACCGAACGGAACGCCGGTCTGCATCATGCCCCAGGGCCCTGGATTCATGCCGATCAGCACGGCTTCGCGCGGGCGTGCGCCGAAGCGATCGAGATAGATCCGATGATTGTCCCAGGCGTATTCCAGCGGACTGTAAACATAGGCCACTGGTGCGGCGAAACGCAGGTCACGCAACTCAAGGCGCAACACCCGCGCGGTTTCGACAAGGTTCATAACTTCAGGCAATTGGTGCGGCGCGTTTACGTTAGCGGGGAATCGTGGCGTCGAAACAGTTTATTGGCTTGATATCACTGGACACATAATATGATGTACGGCATAGTCGCGGCCACCGAAGAGCGTGGCGTCAGGCAATTGCCCGTCAGAATGTAAGAAATGACATTTGCGTTCGAAAACAGGCATGTTGCCGTTACGGTATAAAAAGATGACTAAACCCACCGGCTCCTGGCCGCTTCCACGCAAACCGCGATGCGCACGCTGGTCTTAACCTCCCAACTGGGCAATGGGCACACCCGCGCGGCCGAAGCCGTCGAGGCGGCGCTGCTGCGCAAAGACCCGCAAATGCGCATCCACAGGCTGGACCTGTGGACCTTGATGGACGCGAAGGTCGCCGCCGCTCTGAAAGACGGTTATTTACAGATCGCCACCGAACACCCCGAGATCTACGACCAGCTTTACCACGCGCGCACTAAGCAGCAACTGCTGGGCAAGGAACCGCTGCCGCCGTCGTTCGCGGAAGTGCTGGACAAGCTGGTTATCCGCTGGTTTCCGAAACGCTGGTTCGCGCCCCGTACCCGCAACATCGACCAGGCCGTGCTGGTGACCTTGCTGGACATGCTCACGGGCCGCGTCTCGTCGGTGCCGGACACACTCATCCGCAGCGGCCTGCTGTTATGGATAAGATCGTTGTTGCTGCGCAGGCTGAAAGCCGAACTGGCCCGCTTCGCACCCGATATCGTCATCGCCACGCAGGTTTATCTGGCTGCGCTCATGATGGTGGTCAAGCGTCGCGGCGATTTTATCGGTACACCCACCCTGGGCGTGTTGACCGACTACGGTATTCATGAATTCTGGGTGCAGTTCGGCACATCCGGCGATTATTGCGTCGCGACCGATGCAATCGCGCGCCAGTTGCACGCGCGCGGGATCGCGCCGGAGCGCGTACACGCGACCGGTATTCCGTTAATGCCCGAATTCAGCCATCCGCCCTCGCAGGCGGAGGCACGCCAGCGCCTGGGGCTGGACGCGCACGCGCGCGTGGTGCTGGTGACCGGCGGCTGGTTCGGCATCGGCGTCAGCGAGGCCGTGAAAGGTCTGATGGACTGCGCGCTGGACTCGCAGGTCATGGTCACCATCGGTCGCGCCGAGGCCGGCGACATACGCAACCTCAGGCAACTGGCGAAGCAGTATCGGGGTCGGCTGCGCCTGATCGAATGGTCAGACGAGATGCCGGTGTTGCTGCGCGCCGCCGACGTGGTAGTGGGCAAACCGGGCGGTCTGTCCGTTGCCGAGGCGCTGGCCTGCGGCCGTCCGTTTTTCGCGACCACTTCGCTGGGCGGTCAGGAAGGTTTCAATCTGCAATTCCTGGAGCAACATGGCGTCGGCCGGCAGGTTTCCTTATGCCAACTCTTCAATGCGCTTCACGGCTTGCTAAGTTCACCGCAGAAGCTCCTCCGCGCGCAGGAACAGGCCTGGAAGCTGGGCCGGCGGGAAAGCGCGGAACAGATTGCGGCGCTGGCCGTCACCCACGCAAAGTCCCAAGGCGGGGCCGGCACGCAGTGGGCGGCGGAAAAGTTCTAGTTACAAAGCTTCCCTGGCGCGCGGTGCATGGCAGTTACCTGTTGCAGGAGCGGGTTTACCGCCGGGCATTCGGGCTGCGTGCGGTAGGCGAGCTGATTTATCTTGGCCGCACCCGCTATCGCGGCGCGGTACGGGTGCTGGCGGACGGCACGCGCATAGCCCCCGGCGATCCGCTGGGCGTCATTCATTTCGACAACCTGCGGCTCGCGGCCATCGGGCGTCAGCCGGGCAACCCTAGACATCGCGAATTCGTGTTCCTGCGGCTGCTGCGCGATTCGCTGACGGCGCTGGCGCATAAGGTGCGCGCCGACTCCGAGCTTGGAGACCTGGCGAGTTTCAGGGGCATCACCTGGATGCCGGCCCGTGGCCGCCACTTAGGATTCGAGACCGAACCGATGCCACCGGGCTTACGCGCGCACTGGCTGAAGCTGCACTTCCGCCTCATGCTATATGCGTTCTATCCCGAGACAACCGGCCCGCCGGGTAATCTCACACCCTACGTTTACTGGCTGACACGCGGACAGCTTCTGCAACATTTTGCGCCCGCGGGACCGTCGAAGAGTGATGCAGAGGCCGCCGCGCACTGACATCATTCGGCGTCTGTCCGCGCACGATTCGCAGACGCATCTTACATTCGACGACGGTCCGCACCCGGAATACACGCCGCGCGTTCTCGATCTGCTGGCCGCAGCCGGTGCGCGCGCCACCTTCTTTATGGTCGGGACCCAGGCTGAGCGTCACGCCGGGCTGACGCGGCGCGTGCTCGCCGCTGGACACGAAGTGGGCAATCATACCTGGAGCCATGCGCATCCCGCCCTGCTGCGCGCGGTCGTCGCGCGCCACGAGGTCGCCGCCGGCAGCATCGCGCTCGCGAATGTTATCGGCGCGCGGCCGCGGTATTTCCGGCCGCCGTATGGACGCATGCGACGTTGCATGACCGAAGCCGCGGCGGACCAGGGCCAGTCCGTGGTGCTGTGGAGCCTGAGCGGCAAGGACTGGGGGCCGCTGGGCCGCGCGCGCTGGATCGCGGAAAGACTGGCGCGCGCCCGGGCCGGCGACATCGTGCTGTTACACGACGCACCCTGGCGCTACAACCGCCCGTGGGAGATGCTCAAGGTATTGACCGCGTTTCTCTCGCGGCTGAAACGCGATGGGCTGACGTCAGAAACGCTGGAACGTGGCGTGGCCGGTGATGGTCAGGTGCACTCGGGCGCGGCGAAGGCAGACCGGCAACCCGGGTGACACGTCCGCGGCAAAGCCACCCATAGTTTCCGCGACCTACACGAGGGCCGCGACGCTGCAGACCGGTTTAAGTCGCTATTCAACCGGCAACTGACGCGGTTCGGGTAGTTGCCCGCCAATAGACCGGCCTGGCTGTTCCCAATACGGCGTAAGCCCGAACTCGGCGTGCACCTTTTTGCCCCAGTTCCGGTCTGTCATTGCCGGCCACTCGTCCGGCCGAAAACCGTCCGTCGCCTGTAATTCGTCCCCTGTCATGTCGAGCACCAGCCGCTGGCCCGCCGGGTCGGACCCAAGCGCCGGCGCCGGCACCGGATAGAGACGCCTGTCGTCGGCGTCAAGAGCCGCCCGGGACAGAAGCATGTAACTAACCTGGCGACCCTGCCGATCCACGACGGTCACTGCATCGACCACCTTGCCCAGTCGTTCGCCGGCATTGTTCTCGGCCGGCAGCCCGATCAGCGCACCGGCGTTGCCCAGCCGCGGCGCCGCCGGCACTGTGCCATCGGCAGCTTGGACCAGTGGCGCGTATGCACCCCGCATTACAAGCAGCGCGCAGACCAGTGCCGACCACTTCGTCGCGGGGATCAGCGCTTGTCGCGCCACGCCGCACAACCCCGGGCGCTTCACTGAGCCATCTGGTAAACCTGCTGTCATTTCCATAACGCCCTCGGATCCCAATTTTTGGCATCATTGCGATTATTGTACAAGAATTTCTTTATTCGAAGTTCTACCGCGCGGCCTGGTTCGTGGGTTCCTCTTTCTTTCGGCTGCTCGCATACATCGGCAAGTTCAGCGTGGGCAGGCTGGCGCGCGCATTGCGCAGATGTCGCCGCATGGCCCGGTTGTTGACCGCGAACCAACGCCTTCACCGATGGATTGGAACTGATACAACGACAGGTAAGCTGGGGGGTCGGGCGCCGGCCAAAACTCGCGGCGCCTCGATAATAAACAACAGACTTCACGGCGCGCATCAGCGCGAGAGGTTTCGTTTAGCTGGCGACTATACTCAGGCTCGTGGTTGAGAGTCAGACTCGGACGGCGGCGGCGGGGCTGGACGGATCCCCAACTGGCTGGTCGTTGCCGGCATCGGGCAAAGATCCAGTGTCGAAAAATGGGTCAGCACCGGGTAACGACGCGTTACCGGACGGTGGTCGATTCTCGGGTGGTAGTCCCGCATCAGGCGGCGGCCCCCCCATCTGGCGCAGACATGTTATCGGGCGGCGGTGCACCAGGTAACTCCGGCGCATCCGGCGGGTCGGGCGATCCGTTACCTAACGGAGGGTTATTCGAAGGCCCATCGTCATTTAGTGGAGGCTCGTTGTCCGGTGGTGGTCCGTTATCAGGTGTCCCTCCCCCGCCGCCTGACGGAGGTGCGTTATCTGATGGCGTACCATCGCCCGGCGAGGGCCCGTTATTGGCCGGCGGCCCGTCGTTGGGTGGTGGCCCCGGGTCGGGTGGTGACGGTGGGCCGGGCGGTGACACTGGGTCGCGTGGTATCAGTGGCGCGGGCAACGGCACACTGTCCGGTGGCGGTGGCATCGGCGACGGGGCGGGCGCCACTCGGGGCGGCGGTGGCTCAGCCGGCGGTGTCGGTGGGGCTAGCGCTCCAACCGGTGGTGGAGGCGCCCCTGGGGTGGGATCCGTGGGCGGCCGAGGCGCTATGTCGTCAGTCTGGCCGGGGGCAAATCCCACCACACCCGCGCTGCCACCGAACCCGATCGTATTCGCGTTATCGACCTCGACAAATGAACCCGCTTGCGCTACAGCTTCCCGTCCCCGCGGCGCGGTATTCCCCGAGATAACCGTGTTGTTCAACGTAAGATCACTGCCGTCACCCACGACCAGACCGCCGCCACTCCTGGTGGCGACATTATCCGTCAGGGTGGTGTTAGTGATTTCAACGCTGGCCATCGGCGCGCTTGCTGCCGCTGCCCAGGTGCGTTGCACAGTTTTGGCCGCGGAGAGAGCGTCATTGATAACGTTAGCCAGCGCCGTACCGACGGCCATCGCCCCGCCCTGTTGCGCGACGTTGTCCGCGAGCGTGCTGTCGTTGACGGTGGCGGCGCCATTCACTTGCATGCCACCGCCTTGTCCACCTGCGGCATTGGCTGTAAACGTGCTGGTATTTACCGTAAGTGCGGCAGGTGCAATCTGCCCGCCGAAAACCTGCCCGGTGCTATAGAAACCAGCACCGCCGTTGCATATGACGGGTACAAGCGTGGGTGGGCAGAACCCCCGGTTGCCAGCAAACGTGCTGTTGGTAACGGTGACGATGTTTTGAGCCCAGAAACCGCCGCCACTGCCAAGCGCGCGATTGCCGTTGAAGGCAACTTTGGTCATGGTGAGCGCGCCCAGGCTCCGAATGCCGCCACCGCCGAGCTTCGGCGCAAACCCGTTCCTGACGTTGAGCCGACCAAGCGTGAGTCTGCCAGACGCAGCCACCGCGAATATTCGAAACCCGGGCGCTCCTGGCCTTCGCATGATCGTGCTGCCATAGCCGAAAATGGCGATCGGGCTGCGGATAACCGGCAGTCCCGTGGGGCCGAAAATCGTATTGTGGACCCTTGTCAAAATCTGCCGACTGTGCGGGCGCATCACGATCCGGTCGGCGCCACGGCCACGCTTACACACTCCGCGCGCCCTGGTGTCGGTATTGGCCGCGTTGATGGCTCGCACCAATGTGCATCGCTCGTTTACGTTGATCGTCGCGGCATACGCCGGCTGCCCCAACAGCAGCAGCAAAAGCACGACGCCTCCGAGCAAATGTCGCCAGTTATGCAGCCCTTGCACGCTTCGCAGCCGCGTTGCTGGGTTCGCGTCGCGCCGCGTGAAGCAGGCTTCAAACAGCTCGCCGTGCGCCGACAAGCGATTATGTATGGACGTTCTGCCGTGTCTCTGTTGCATCCAGCATCTCCTTGATTGCGATTTCCTGGTCATTAGTATCGATCAATCGACAAAATATTGCTCGTTGTGTTGCTTTCGTCCGTGCGACCACTTTGGCAATCTACCCGAGACCAGTCGCTGAGCCTGGTCTTGTGCGTACTGCCAATGTCGATCGATCATCGGCGCAAGTGGGGTCTCTGCCGATATCGACATACCGTCCTAGAAAGTTCCGAATACACGGGGTGCGTCACGAGACGGCGAAGTCTGTGGACTGTCACCCTGTGATGTCCTCGGCGCATGCGCGCCAGGATAAGAGGCAGCCTTGTCAGCTGCCCTGGCTGGAGGCCCTGTGCCCTGCTCTACCAGCTGCGCCAAATAGTTCACACCCGTTAACTTTAGCTGGTATCGTGCGGCGAGGTCGGCCGCCGCCTTATGCAGGTTCCTCGCCTCGGCCTGATCGCCGAGTTGCAGGGAGGCCAGGCCAAGCGACACGCGGCAGTCCTTCAATTTCTCGAATTCCTTGCGCAAATACTTTCTGACCGGTTCGCCTCGAGCCTGCGTCGGCCGATACGTCTGCTCCGCGTAACGCTTCCACTCGTAGGAGGCCCGCGAAGATTGATTCTCCGCAAGCCGCCGCGAAAGATAACTCAGACCGCCGGGTTCCATCTGGTATTTTACGACCAAGCGGGCCGCGGCCCGCTGCTGGCGGCCCGCCTCGGCATGTTCCCCGAGTTGCAGGGAGGCCAGACCGAGCGAGACGCGACAGTCCTTCAGCTCGACCAGTGCCGGACGCAGCACCCGCCTGACCAGTCGCTCATCGCGACGCGCCTTGATACCCATAGCCTTGAGATTCTTCATGCGCGCCAATTCCGGCGCATGATCAGCCGCCTCGTTGCTCGCCATAAAGCGCGCGAACAGTTGATTCAAGAGTTCAGGCGCTTGAGGGGTCGTGGGATTTTTCGTAAGTATCCGCTCCAGATACAGCAAAGCGTTATCGTTCGGTGGCGAAATGAGCTGACCGCTTGCCAAAGCCAGCTCCGCTCTCAACAGCAGGCGTTTCATCTTCGTATTGACGTAATCGCTATACCTGGGCTCGGCATGGGGCAGGCCTTGTAGCGTGAGCAGCGAACAGATTAGAAGCATGCAAAGTATATGCCACCGCCGCGCTCCACGTCGGCGCCCGCCGAATTGCCCTTGACGCAGACGCACAAGCGTCGGCACTGAACGATTCACGGGAAATGGTACTCAAGCTATTGACAGGCGATGGTCGGCGTGAGCGTTGACACTTTTGATGGCGTGAACAATACTCCGCCTCGCATCGAGCGGCAAACGTTCGTCACATAGCTGCGCCCGTGACGGCGACCCTCGAAAGTAACGGTTACCAAGCGCTTCATTAACCTAAGGAATTAAGCAATGGCTCAGGCGTATCTCCGCCGTACAAATCCTCTGCTTCCTGCCGTTGCCAACGCCATGTTATTCGGTTGCGTGGTGTTTGCGCCAAGCACGGCCGCCGCACTTGACTTCACGGTGCAGCCAAGGATCAACACCGGCGCGATGTATTACGAGCTGGATGTTGAAAATTCCATCTCGGTGGATGACACACTGCCGTTTGTCGGCGGGGGAGTCACCGCATTTGTTGACAGGTTTTATGTGGATCTTTATGCGCAGGGAGCGTTCTCGGGAGACGATGAACTGCAACAGTCACAAGGTGTGGATGACCCTTCGGGTGCGACCATAGACTGGGACCGCGCCGAGTATTCTGCCTCCGCCGGTGTCGCGGTTACGGACCGCTTCTCCGTGTTCGCAGGATATCGGCGCTCCGATATGGGGTTTAATTTGCTCAGTGGCGATTCCGATGTCGCGTTATTCGACTACCAGAACGAGGGGCCTTTTGTGGGCGCCAATTACGGCCTGCCGATCAACATAAATGAATGGCTCAAGGGCACGCTCGCGCTTAATGTCGCGGTCGCGAGATTCGATGGTGAAATCGACTTTTCAAACGTGGAGGTACCCGACATTACAGGCGACACCGTGGGCTATACCGCGGGAGCGGCCTGGATTGGTAATCTGATAGCGCCCGCCGATAGCGGTCTCTTTGCCAACGGCCTGAATTACATCATTGGCGTCGACGGCTATTCGTACAATTTTGACCAGGATAATGTTGACCCGGCGGACCCGGGAGGCGATGAGATTTCAGAAACCGTCATCCGAGGATCAGTGGGGCTGTCCGTGCCATTCAATCTATAACCTGGTGCAACTGTACGAGATCAGCCTTATCTTTAAGAGATTGGCGAACTTGAACACGGTCTATCGCGGTCGCGCATAAGCGACTTAATGCGGCGCGCCAGGTCAGCGCGCCGCCGAGCGCGGTCGCCCCATGCCGCCTGGCGACAGCCGCTGCACCCCGCCGATCATGCGCACCGTTTAGCGACGGCTGACAAATGCCCTTCGGATTTTCAAGAGTAAATCACGCTCCGGCAAATACGGTTCATGCGCGCGCCGCATCGCTGCGAGGGATACCAGTCCGTGTAACGCCGAGCCGAACTGCAATACAATGAAGCCCTTGCATTTTTCATTCACCAGCAAGGTCGCTGTCGGTCTTGGCGTCATTCTGCTGCTAGGCATGCTGTCGATGCTGTTTATCTATCGCGGCTTGAATACCGTGGACAAGACTGTGGACACACTCGCCGAGGTCGAGGAGCCGACCAGTCTCGCCGCCTACGAAATGGAGATTAATGTCAACGGCATCGGGCTGGCGGTGCTGAAATATCTGGACGACGCCGATCCTGTGTACCGCGCGTGGGCGTCGGACGACGATATGGACTTCAGACGCTTTCATAAACAATACACGCGGCTGATCAATACGCCACTGGAGCGGGCGCTGGGCGAAGAGATCAGCGTGCTGTTCGAGGAGTTCCAGCGCCTGGCCACGCGGCTGATGGAAACGAAAGACCAGCAGGCTGGCATGTTCGCGCAGGTCACCAGAAACCTGGAAAAGATGGACCGCATAATTGACACGCGAATCCAGCCCGCCATTGACCGGCGCGGGCCAAACGCGCTCCCGAAAGTCGAGGAATCCATGAAAATGGAGGCCGCCATCGCCGAGATGGGTTTATGGACGACCGCCTATCAGGAAGAATCGACGACGAGATACCGCCGCTTGATCTTCATCAGGGAGCAGGAATTCAAGCACGCCCTCGCGCGCTTCCAACGGCTCGACCTTAATCAGGGCAACCGGAAACGAGTCGCCGTCGTGCAACAAATGTCGGATCAAACCAGCGTGCTGGTGCGCGACATCGTACGCCTGGAAGACACCCTCGATGAAAATACCGCGCGCTTCGTCGATCTGCGCTTTGCGATGGACAACCTGCTGGACGACGAGATCCAGATCCTCGCGCTGGATGACCTGACCATTCCGAGAAGGGAGGCCGACCAGGCCGCCGACGCCGTCATACACACCACGAGCTATCTGATCCCCGCCTATATTCTTGTCACGATCGCCCTCGGGCTGCTGCTGATCCGCCTGATTAACCAGCCGCTGACGCGGCTCATGTGCGGCACCAACGCGATCGGCGGCGGCAACCTCGATTATCGCATCGACGTGCGCGGTGGGGACGAATTCACCGATCTCGCGCGCGATTTCAACCGCATGGTCGAACAGCTGCAGGCCACTTTGGTCTCCAAACGTTTGCTGGAAACCAGCGAGGCGAACCTGCACAGCACGGTCGCCGAACTGCGCCACGAGATCGGCGAACGCGAGCGCGCCGAACAGGAACGCGCCCGGCTGCAGGCCAGGCTGCGGCGCAGCGAAACGATGTCGGCCATGGGCGCGCTGGTCGCCGGTGTGGCGCACGAGGTGCGCAATCCGCTGTTCGGCATTTCCTCGACCCTGGACGCGATGGGCGCGCGGTTCAAGGACCGCGAGGACGTGCACCGCTACACGAGTGTGCTGCGCGAAGAGGTGGATCGACTCAGCCGGCTGATGAGCGAACTGCTCGATTACGGCAAGCCGCTGGCGTTTCAGGCCGGCGTTGAAATCGTCAGCCGTATCGAGACCGACCTGCCGGAACTCCGCCTGGACAAGGCGCGACTTTCGCAGGTCTTTCAGAACCTGCTGCAGAACGCGGTTCAGCATTCACTGCCGGGCAGCGCGGTTTCTATAGAAGCCACGGCAGCCGCGGAAAACGAGGGCGCGTGGATCAGCTGCGCGGTGAAGGATTCCGGCGCGGGGCTGGCGGAGGACGATATCGAGCGCCTGTTCGAACCTTTCTTTACGCGCCGCCGCGGCGGCACGGGTTTGGGACTCGCGATCGTGCGCCGCATTGTCGAAGAGCACGGCGGTGTAATCAGCGCCGCCAACCGGCCGGAGGGGGGCGCGGTCATGGCCGTGCGTCTGCCCGTGGAAGCCGATGACGTGAGCGACGGCGACTCATGGCGAAGCGCAAAATCCTGATTGTCGACGATGAGGCGTCGATCCGTTTCGCCTTGCGCGACTTTCTGGAAGCGTATCGTTTCGAGGTCTGCGAAGCGGCGGATGGCCGTCAGGCGGAAAGCGTGTTCCGCGCGGCGCGGCCCGATGCGGTCATCGCCGATTACCGTCTGCCGGACATGAATGCGCTGGAGCTGCTGCCGCGTCTGAAAGATATCGACTCTAGCGTACCGCTGGTGGTGCTGACCGGCCACGGCTCCATCGATCTCGCCGTGCAGGCCATCAAGGAAGGCGCCGAGCAGTTCCTGACCAAGCCTATCGAAATTCCGGCACTGCGCGCCGTGCTCGAACGTCTGCTTGAAAACCGGCGCAACCACCAGAAGCAGCTCGCTGGCCAGACCCGTCAGGCGCGCGACGCGGTCGATCCGTTCATGGGCCAGAGTCCGCTGATCCGCGAACTTAAGACGCAGGCGCTTAAGATCGTAGCAGCCGAGCGACCCATACTGCTGCAGGGCGAGACCGGCACCGGTAAGGGCGTACTGGCGAAATGGCTGCACACACACGGGCCGCGCGCGGAAGAGACGTTCGTGGACCTCAATTGCGCCGGCCTCTCGCACGAGTTTCTCGAAACCGAGCTGTTCGGCCACAAGAAAGGTTCGTTTACCGGCGCCGTGGCAAACAAGATCGGCCTGTTCGAAGTCGCGCAGCGCGGCACCGTGTTTCTCGACGAGATCGGTGACATGGGCGTGCAGGTGCAGCCCAAGCTCCTGAAAGTGCTGGAGGAGAAGCGCTTCCGCCGTTTAGGGGAAGTGGAGGACCGGCATGTCGACATCTGTCTGATCGCCGCGACGCATCAGGATTTCCAGCACCTGGTGCAGGAGCAGCGATTTCGCGGCGATCTGTATTTCCGTATCAGCACCATCCCATTGACCGTACCACCGCTGCGGCAGCGTCGCGAAGACATCCCCATCATTGCGGGCGCTCTGCTGGCGAGGCTGACGGCGGAGCTGGATCGCGATAATCTGAGGCTGGCACAAGATGCGCAGCAGGCGATGCGCGATTATCCATGGCCCGGCAACATTCGGGAGTTGCGCAATGTGCTGGAACGCGCGACATTGCTCAGCGACAGCGACACGTTGAATCGCCGCGACCTGCGTTTCGACGAGACGGCGCGGATTGACGCGACCATGCCCGACCTGGACCTGACCTTGCTGGAGGTGGAGCGGCGGCATATCGAGCGTGTGCTAGGCGCGGAACAAGGCCATGTGCACCGCGCCGCCACGCGTCTGGGCATACCCCGAAGCTCGCTGTATCAGAAAATCAAGCGGCATGACATCAATGTGCAGAAAAATTAGACAATCCTCACCGCGCAGGCGAACAGTCAGGCTCTGATTCTAGCTGAAACCTGATACCAGGCGCGCGTGTCCTGATCGTTAGACCCTGGCGTCTGAAACGCAGGCCGTTCGCACTGCTTGTTCCTCTTCCCGGTGTTCAATGCCACCTAAAATGTTCTTTAAGTCCCAGGAGTAAACAGCTACAGTGCTTCCCCGCACTCCCCGTCCGCTGGCGTCTATTGGAAGTCATGGCAACCAAGATCCTTATCGTTGACGATGAACGCGCTATCCTGTTCGCGATGCGGGAATACTTCGCTGCTTACGGCTTTGATGTCGATTGCGCGCGTGATAGGCAAGAGGCGGAGACGCTGCTGATCGAGCAAAGCTACGCGGTACTCATCACCGATCTGCGCCTGACCGGCAGCGAGGATACGGACGGTCTCGACATCGTGCGGTTCGCGCTGGAGCGCCATACCTCAACGCGCAGCATTCTGCTGACCGCCTATGGTACCCCTGAGATCGAACGAATGGCTTCCGCGCTGGGCGTCAGCGTCTGCCTGTCCAAACCACGGCCGCTGGACGAAATCCTCGAGACTGTAGTCGAGCTGCTTGAAGAGACGGCAGCCTGTACCTCATAAACGGCACACGCTTCTGTTCGCGCCCACTCCTTTATTTTCCCCGATTTTCGCCACCCGGTCCCACCTTAGCATGTAGCATGGTGCGCGCTTTTTCCTCTCGCCATATAGCGGCGCGGGCTGACCGCGCTCGCAGCATCAAAATCGTATCGTTCCAAGTTAAGTAATTACAGGGGTTTGCTTGCGCGGCGGCTGGGCGCCAAGACTGCCGTGCAAGCATCTATAGCATCCTGATTCCGGACTTTTTTTCTGAGACTCAGACTTCCCTGCTCCCGCCATATCTTTCGCCGCTGGAACTGTCTTGAGCAATGTTAAAATTTATAATAAAATCATAAATCTATGTAGTTTTAATGAAAATGTAACACAATCTGGCGCGCACCTTGTAACAGCTGTGGCCATGAACTTCAGAATACTCCTGGTTGACGACAATCGAGCGATCCTGTTCGCAATGCAGGACTATCTCGCCGCCGCCGGTTATCAGGTCGACTGCGCATGCGACCAGAAGGAAGCGGAATCACTTTTGAACCGGTACGCTTATGCGGCGCTCATCACCGACCTGCGCCTGACTGGCAGCGGCAGTACCGAAGGGTTCGATATCGCCAGATACGCGCTGGAAAGGCATCCGTCCATATGCACGATTTTGCTGACCGCTCACGACTCGCTGGAGATCAGGAAGGCGGCCTACGAGCACGGTATCGACCTCTGCTTAGGCAAGCCAACACCTCTGCATGAAATTGGTGAGCGCGTGTGGGACTTGCTCAGGGTAAGCGGCGCGGATGCACCCGACCCTAATCATGTCGATGCGACGCTGGTCGGCGCGAACGCATGACCAAATCGATCGCGTGCGCGCCAGGGAATGTATGTCCGGAATACGCTGGGTGACCGGCCGTGGAACAGTCTGTTGTCACGCCTGGGTCATCACGAGCAATCACAATTTTGTGAACATCTAACTTGCGAGGCACTTATGGACATCACGATTGACACCAATACCGATGGCGACTGCACTTCACCAAGGCAGCGGTTGCTGGCCGCCAAGACGGCTTTTACCACCCGGCGGGTTGCTCCGGACGCCATGGCTGGCTTGATCACCGACCTCGGTACGCAGCCGCAATCCGGCGATCTGGTGCTCGCCCGGGTCACGCATTTGGGCAAGCATCAGAGCCTTCAGCTGGTTGGCGGGCGGCGATCGCAGATGTTCATCGGCGATGAGGTGATCGTCTGCTACGGCGACCGCTATGCCCCCGATCAGTTCGAGGCGGTGGTACCGAAAAACCTGGCTCCATGTCACCTGGTGGCGGGCGGCGGCGTCGCCGCGCAGGCCTTGTGCTGGCACGACAGCATCAGCGGCGCGACGCGGATCACCCCCATCGGCCTGGTCGCGGACAAGGACGGCAAGCGGCTTAATCTTCGCGACTGGACGCTGGAAACCGCGGCTGTGTCTGCCGCTCGCCCGTTTACCGTGGCCGTCGCGGGAACCGCCATGAACGCGGGCAAAACCGCGACCGCCGCCTATTTGATCAAGGGTGGAATCAAAGCCGGACTCAAGGTGGCGGCCGCCAAGCTCACCGGCACCGGCGCCGGCGGAGACTACTGGCTGATGATCGACGCCGGCGCGCATCCTGTGCTGGATTTCACGGACGCCGGCTTTTCTTCCACTTCCCTGATTTCGGGTGAACAGATCATTACCATCATGGAGACCCTAATGGGACATCTGCGCGCGGCGGCGGTGGATGTCGTCGTGCTGGAGATCGCTGATGGCCTGATTCAGCCCGAGACCGCGGCGCTCCTGGCGTCGCCGCAGTTCGCGGCTAACGTCGACGGCATGATCTTCGCCGCCGGCGATGCGCTGGGCGCGATGGCGGGCGTTGACTGGCTACGCGCCCGGAATCTGCCGGTATTGGGTGTTAGCGGAACCATCAGCCGTTCACCGCTGGCCGCGCGCGAAACACAGCATGCCACGTCGCTGCCGGTCATGGGGCTCCCCCAGCTGCAAGATCCCGCATTTATAAGCGAGCTTGCGCGGCAGCCTGCGCTCGCCGGCGCCAGGGAACCAGCCGCGGCGTGATGAACATTCCTCCCATTGTCTCGGGCCGACGCAAGAGGCTGCTCGGTCGCCTGGTCGTCAACGGCCTGGCGCAGGCCGCCGCCGCAATCGGCACTGCCATGCTGATCAAGCTTGCCTTCGATCGGTTGATCAGCACCGGCGAGCCCGTGCCGCAGCCGCTGATCCTGATGGCATGGATTGCCCTGGGGCTTGTGTTGGCCGCAGCCTGTATAGGGTGGTTGCGCATGCGCGAACTAACCGATGCCGAGCGGATGGCGCAGGACTACATTTTTGAAGTCCGCATGATGCTGTTCGAGCGGCTGAGCTCGCTTTCCCCCCGCACAATGCAGCGGCGTAGCCGTGGCGGCGTGATGTTGCGCTTCGTCGGTGATCTCAACGCGCTGCGCCAATGGGCGGCATTGGGGCTGGGACGCCTCATCGTGGCCGGGGTGGCCGGTGTAGCCGCCTTGTCCGCACTGGCGGTGGTGAACTGGGTATTGGCGCTGGCGGCCGGCGTGGTCCTGATCTCGAGTGCGTTGATCGCGTTCGCGCTGGGTAAACGCCTGCACAAGGCGGTGAAGGAATCCCGCCGCCGCACCGTGCGCATCGCGGCCAACGTCAACGAACAAATCGCCTCCATGCAGGTGGTGCAGCTATTCAATCGCTCCGATCGCGAGCACTCGCGCATCGAGCGTCAGAATTTGCAGCTCAAGGACGCCATGGTGAACCGTGCGCGCATCAGGGGCCTGTTGCGCGCGCTGACCGAGGGCGCGACTGCGCTGGCCACCGGCAGCGTGCTGCTGCTCGGCATCGCCGAGGTGCTGTTCGGCAATGCCTCGCCCGGCACGGTGGTCGCGGCGATGATCATCGTGGGTCTGCTGGCGTCGCCCATGCGCGATCTGGGCCGGGTATATGAGTACTGGCACGGGGCACGAGTCTCGCAACTAAAGATATCGACTTTCCTCGCGTTACCGCCGCTGGGCGCGGGCGCCGAGGACGCGCCCAACCTGCAATCCGGCCCCAGCCAGGTGGAGTTCGACGGTGTATCCCTCGCAGGCGCCCTGAATGACTTCACCGCGACCGTGCCGGCTGGAAGCGTGGTGGCGCTGGTTGGACCCAACGGCGCTGGCAAGACGACGCTGTTGTCCTTGCTGGCACGGCTCATCGATCCTGACCAGGGAAGTATCCTGCTGGACGGTCAAGACATCGCCGCGCATAGTCTCAAGTCTCTGCGCCGCAGGGTTAGCATGGTCAGCCCCGACCTGAATCTGATGCGCGGGAGCATCTCCAAGAACATTCGCTACCGCTGGCATAACGCGCCGGATGACGAACTGACCCGCGTGTGCGCGCTCTGCGGCATCGACGAGATGGTCAGCAGACTGCCCGAAGGGCTCGCCACGCGCGTGACCGAGGGCGGCGGTAATCTGTCGCCCGGCCAGCGTAGCCGCATCGCTTTGGCGCGGGCACTGTTGGGCCAACCGTCCGTGCTGCTGCTGGACGAGGCGGAATCCAATCTGGACCCCATAGCCTATGCGGCCTTCGACCGGGTGCTCGCTCAGTATGAAGGCACGGTGATCCTGGTGACACACCGGCCCGAGCGGCTGGCCAACGTAGACCTGATCTGGCATTTGCAGGCGGGAGAGCTGATTGAAGCCGGTCCGCCCGCGCAGGTACTGATAGCCAACGGCCCTACGGCGAAGCTGTTTGGCAGCGGCGGCTCAAACGATGTTCCGCTGTCCGAGGCGACGTCCTAAAGATGACCATCGACGATGCAGACGAGGTGTCCTTGAACGCTGCCTCCATCGCGCCCGCCCCGGTATCCATCGCGCGTCGGCAATCGATGAAAGAGGCGCCTGCGGGGCACGTGCTGGTGCGCGCACTGCCGGACGATCCCGATCAGGTGTATTTCCTGTATGTGCCACGCCGGTGTCCGGCGGATGCGCCTATCGTAGTCAGCGTGCACGGTATCACGCGCAACGCCTGCGAGCATGCGATGTTGCTGGCGCCGTTCGCCGAGCGCTATGGCGCTGTGCTGGTAGCGCCGATGTTCTCGAACGACCGTTTTCGTCGCTATCAGCGCCTGCGCAACGAGCGACAGTACGGCAGGCCGGATCGTGTGCTGGAGAAGATTATCGCCGACGCGCGGCACCTGACCGACGTGGCTACCGAGAAAATTCATCTGTACGGTTATTCGGGCGGCGGGCAATTCGCGCACCGCTATACCATGGCCCACCCGGAAAAGGTAGCGGCGGTCGTCGTCGGCGCGGCGGGATGGTACACGTTCCCGGACCCCCCGGCTTAAGTATCCTTACGGCATCGCCGAGCCTTGGAGCGGCTGGAAACCTGCCTCGATCCGGCGCGATTCCTGAAGGTGCCGGCCTGCGTACTGGTCGGCGAAAAAGACATTGAGCGCGACGCCAAGCTGAATCAGTCATCGCGCATCGATCGGCAGCAGGGGCGTACCCGCATGAGCGAGGCAAGCGCTGGATCGCGGCGATGTCGGCCGCGGCGCGCGTCCATGACTGTAACACCATCTACCGATTTTACGCGTTGCCCAACGCCGATCACTCCTTTTCGCGCAGCGTCAAGCGAAGCTGGATGGCGACTCACCTGTTTGAGTTTCTGTTCACCACCAGCAATGGGCACAGGAGCGACAAACTAAACGGGCTGGCAGCAGAGATTCCGCGGCACACGGAAGTGCCGCACGCGAATCAGTCAGGCGGTTGATCGATTCGGCAAACGCGATTACGGGTACATACAGAACCCGTTTTATCTGAATCGTTCCTGGTGGAAAGATTCAAACCTAACACACTAGCTCCAATATCGCGGCCGCATGCGGGGCGCCAGGATAAAGCGCGGGTGCGCAACGGAATTAAAGGAATGTCAGAACAACAGACGGCAATGCGTGCGCTGACTCTAACCGCGCTGATCGTTACCACGCCTGGCGCGCCCGCCGTTTCCTTCGACGTCGGCGAGGATGTGGAGTTGAAGTTTTCCGGGCGTCTGATGCTCGACTCCAAAATCGCCACGACCGACCCTGCGGACACGCGCGACTTCGATGTACGCCGAGCGCGTCTAGGCTTCGGCGTTGAGTGGGATGACTGGGAATTTCGCGTGCGCGCCAACTTTCCCGACGGCGAGCTGGGCCTTAATGATCTGCGGCTGGATTACGAAGGTTTCGATGACGTAGGGTTGCGCCTCGGCCTGATGCAGGAGCCGTTCAGCATGGTCGTGCTGGAAAGCTCCAACGATCTCACATTGATGGAGCGGCCGCTGCCAGCCGCCTTCGCACCCAGCTATAACTTCGGGGCCGACATGGGCACGCGCGGCGAGTACTGGGGCGCGCGGATAGGCGCGTACGGCCCCTTCATCGACTCGCCCGCGATCGCCGATCCCGACGATGATTACGCCCTGACCGGCAGGATCACTGGCACACCCTGGCGCCGCGACAATCTGCTGGTACATGTGGGTGGAGCCCTGAGCTTCCGCAGGCCGCCCGATGACGATGAGGTGGACTTCAGCTCGGATCCGGAATCGTTTCTGCTCGAGGACCTGATTATATCGAGCCGGGATGCCGAAGAAACGGATGATTATGTTTTGACCGGTCTGGAGTTCGCTCTGCGCGCGAATTCGCGTTTGTTACGGACCGAATACATACGCGCCGACATCGATCAGGAGGACGACGAGGAAGACGATCCGGACGCGGGCTATTGGGGCTATTACGTCGAAGGGAACTGGATCCTCACCGGCGAACGGCGCGACTACAGCACGAGCAACGGAATCTTTTATGGCGTTGAGCCGGAGCGCCCTGTACGTCTACGATCGCTAAGCAGCCCTCTGGAGCTTTTCACGCGCGGCGCCTGGGAGCTGGCCGCCCGCTACAGCTACGTGGATTTCGAGGATGGCGAGGAGCTCGATGGCGATCGTGGCGAGGCCTTCGCCTTAGGGCTCAACTGGTATCCCATGGAGCACGTCAAGCTGATGCTGAACGGCGTACATGTGCAACGGGAAGAAAGCGACGGCGACAAGACCGACGAGAGCCTCGTCCAAACTCGCCTCCAATACTTTTTCTGAATATCGGTTCCTCGTTGTAATCGCTGGACATCGGCAATTTTCACACTGTTCGCCGGCCGCCGCGCATAGACGGGGCACGGCATACGGCGCGATGGATTTCATGGTGTCGAATCGTTACGCACAATCGAGCTTTCGGCACACGCCGCCAGGATTAACAAGGCGAGACGGGATGGAAACAGAATATCGCTATATCGGCGTCGGGCGGCACTACTTTTGCGTAGACCAGAGCCTGATTTTGCTGGCCTGGACGCTGCTCGTTAACCATCGTCGATTACAGCTCGCCGCAATGGATCTCCGCGCGTCCGAGGTGATCGCGGCGATCATCAAGATAAGCCG
>JACCYU010000100.1 GCA_013696315.1 Gammaproteobacteria bacterium
CGGCCGGTTCGGGCAGGAGTTTAATACTATCGCGGTCGGTTACTGGAAGGTTGCGGTGTCGCATGACGGGCAGATTACGGATAATCTGCCGAACTCGACGCAGATATTTTCACCGACCTTGACCGACCGCGGTTTAAGGTGGATCCAGACGAGATCCTGGCTGGCGCCTTGCCGGATCCGGCGTTTGAACTTATTCCCGGCCAGAATGGCGTGATGATCAGCCGCGAAGATCGCCGGCCAGTCTGACGGGATTGCCGACGGGTCGACCCGGAACTTCCGACATACGGCATCACGCGCCGCATGAATGGCAGGCGGGCGCGAATCCTCTGGATCGATAATAATTCGGTCTGGCCGCCCTTCTTCATGCCTGTCGCGAGATTGCGGACAATTTTGGCCAGTTTCGTTCCACTACACGAGTCGGGCTGGCTATATGCGAATCCTGTTATGTTGCGCGACGTTGCTCTTGGCCACCTGGGCCAGCGCCGCCGTCGAAACACCTTTTACCCGACCGCCGGAACTGGCCGCAGATATCGCGTTCTGGAAACGTGTCTATACGGAGGTCGATACGGCTTCATGACTGGTGCACGACGATCGCGATTTAAGCATTGTTTACGAGGCGCTGCGCTTTCGTTCCGACACGTCTTCCACCACGCGCTATTACGAGGCGGAGGCGCGCAAGGAACACTATCGAGCGATCCTGAGCCGTCTTGCCGCCGGCAAACGCAGCGACCTGAGCGGCGAAGAGGCGCGGGTGCTAAAACTCTGGCCGGCCGGCGTCGGCAATGCCACTCTGACCGAGGCAATTGCGAACATCCGTTTCCAGCTCGGTCAGAGCGACAATTTCCGCGAGGGTCTGCGGCGTTCGGGAAGATGGGCTGCGTACATCCGCCATGCGTTCGTGTCGCGCGGTCTGCCCGAGGAGCTCGGCCTGCTGCCGCACGTGGAGTCGTCTTTCAACCCCGATGCGTATTCGAAAGTGGGCGCGTCGGGCATGTGGCAGTTCATGCCCGCCACCGGGCAACGTTACCTGCACATCGACCATATCCTTGACGAACGCCTGGACCCTTATATGTCCACTGACGCCGCGGCGCAGCTACTTGCGCTCAATTATGCGGTGACCGGCACCTGGCCACTGGCTATCACGGCGTATAACCACGGCGCCGCGGGCATGCGGCGCGCCGCCCAGAGCCTGGGCACGCGCGACATCGCCACCATCGTGCGGCGTTACCAGAGCTCGACCTTCGGGTTTGCTTCGCGCAATTTTTATCTGTCTTTTCTGGCTGCGCTGGAAGTGCATAATGATGCCGGGAAATATTTTCCGGACACGGCGCGCGACGGCGACCAGCCGTTGCGCACGGTTACGGTGCCCGACTTCATGCTGGCAAGTACCTTGTCACGTGCGCTGAATATCGAAGTCAGCCAGCTCCGCGCGCAGAATTTCATGCTGATGCCGCCGGTATGGCGTGGCGAAAAATACGTGCCCGCCGAATACCCGCTACGACTGCCGCAGGGCGCCATGGATGCTTCGCGCGCCGCGCGCGTGCTGGCGGCCATCCCGTCTACGCAGCGTTTCGCTATGCAGATACCCGACGAATTCCACATCGTGGATAACGGCGACACCTTATCGGGCATAGCGAGCCGTTACGGCGCGTCGATGAGCGACCTGATGGTTCGCAATCAGCTGGGCAGCGCCGATTTTATTCGTGTCGGTCAGCGCATTCTGCTGCCCGCGTCGGGCCAGACCTCTGCCGTTGCCACTACCGCCGCGTTGCCGGTTTCCATGCCGGCCGATGGCAGGTACCGCGTGCAAGGTGGCGATACCTTGAGCATCATCGCCGCGCGGCACGGGGTGACCACCAGCGCGCTGGTGGCGATGAATGACCTGCGCAACGCGAATGCGCTGCGTATCGGTCAGGTGCTGGTGATGACGCCGCCCGCGGGTGGCGCAAGCGCGCCGGCTGCCCCGGCGCCGCTTTCCGAGGTGCGTCCCAGCGAAGCCGTAGTCGTCAAGCTCGAGGAGGCCGAACCGGCGTCGTCGGGCGAGGCGGTTGCCGCGACCGGTGACGTGCTGGCCACGCCGGCGCGGCCTGCAACGACGGCCGATCCGGTTGACTACGAGGTCGCCGCCGACGGCACAATCGAGGTGCAGGCGGTCGAAACCTTAGGCCATTACGCCGACTGGCTGTCGATTCCGACCCAGCGTTTGCGCGACGTCAACCGACTGAGCTTTTCGCAATCGGTAGTACTCGGCTGGCGCCTGAAGCTGGATTTCAGCGAGGTCACGACCGCGGACTTCACGACGCGTCGCGTTGCTTATCACCGCGCTTTACAGGACGCGTTCTTCGCGCGCTTTCATATCGACGGAATGACCGAGCGGCAGGTGCGGTCCGGCGACAGCCTGTGGTCGCTGGCGCAGGCCGAACCGACTCTGCCGCTGTGGCTGTTGCGTCAGTACAACCCGGATCTGGATTTCGCCAACCTGCAGCCCGGCACCACGATTATTATTCCGCGGCTCGTGTCGCAGTCGAAGCTGAGCGAGCGCGGTTGACAACGGGCGCGCGGGACCTACATTCGCCGTCGCCGTCATTCCAGACGGCGTATGACGGCGTCCGCGAATTGTACGGTGGTCGCCTCACCGCCCAGATCGGGGGTGCGCACATGGTCTTTGCCAAGCACATCTCTGATGGCGTTGCGCAGGCGTTCCGCGTTATCGTGCCGATGAACGTGTTCCAGCATCAGCGCCGCGGCCAGCATCAGCGCGACGGGATTCGCGATCCCCTTGCCCGCGATGTCCGGCGCCGAGCCATGCACCGCCTCGAACAAGGCTGCCTCGGTGCCCACGTTCGCGCCGGGCGCCATGCCCAGACCGCCGACCAGCCCCGCGCACTCGTCCGACAGAATATCGCCGAACATGTTGGTGGTAAGAATGATGTCGAACTGGGCCGGGTTAATCACCAGCTGCATCGCGCAGTTGTCCACAATGCGTTCTTCGATGGTGAGCCGATCCTGATAACGTCGACACACTTCCTGGCAGGTTTCCAGGAAAAGGCCAGTCAAGGCTTTAAGAATATTCGCTTTGTGGACGATGGTAATTTTCTTGCGTCCGGCCTTGAGCGCCAGCTCGCAGGCGTATTCCGCGATTCGACGGCATGCAAAGCGCGTGATGATGCCGGATGCTTCGGCCACGGCGCGCGGATCGTCGCCGATGGGGATATAATGCTCGACGCCGACATAAAACCCTTCGGTGTTCTCCCGAATCAATATCACGTCGACATCCTTGAACAGGCCCTTCGGCAGATACGAGCGCGCCGGACGGATGTTGGCGAATAGCTGGAATTCCCGGCGCAAGGTGACATTGATCGAACGGTAGCCGCCACCCACGGGGGTAATCAGCGGCCCCTTGAGCGCGAGGCGGTTGCGGCGAATGCTCTCCAGCGTATTGCGGGGCAGGGGATCGCCATAAAGCCGCACCGCGGCCATGCCGGCCTCCTGATAGTCCCACGCGAACCCCGCCCCCAGTTCCTTGAGCACGCCAACGGTGGCCTCGACAATCTCGGGCCCGACGCCGTCGCCCATGATGAGGGTCGCCGGAATTTTCGCAGTAGAGCTACTGATGGTCATGGTGCTGCCCCTCGGCATGTGAAGCCGCAATCACGGCTTGCAGCGGAAATAAGGTACGATGTTTTAGCGTGATCTTCGTGTCGATCAGGTTCGCGGGCAAGCTTGTGCATACGTTTGCCGCCCCCATATTAGATATCGGCGCCCGCGTTTGCGCCTGTCGATACGCCGATGCGCGCAAGGTTACCCGATCCCTATCCGCGACACACCTTGAAAGGCGCACCATGTTTTAACTATAATCGCGGACATGCCTGTTAAGGCTTGGTCGGCGTGATGTGATTTCGCTTAAGCGCCGGTCGTTGAACAGGCCCCGTTCAGGGGCTTTTTTATTAAGTGTAGCAGCATCGCATCAGGGAATTGCAGGGGGCGTCCGTAGCATAAACGCGGCGGGAAGCCGTCCGCAATAAAAATGGGCTTCGTGCCCTTTTTTTGTTTTCGGCCATCGTCGGTTCGGCCAGGATCTGGTTTAAGGCAAGGGCAATGGAGCAAACCAGGCTCACAGAGCTGATCGAGCCGGTAGTCGAAGGTCTGGGCTACGAATTGTGGGGCTGCGAATATGTTCCGCGCCGCCGACAGTCGTTGTTGCGGATTTATATCGACCGGCGCGATGGCATAACCTTAGACGACTGCGGTCGGGTCAGTCATCAACTGAGCGGTGTGCTCAATGTCGAAGATCCGATTGGCGGCGCGTATATTCTGGAAGTATCGTCGCCGGGGCTGGATCGCCTGTTGTTGAAGGCGGAGCATTTCCAGCGATATTGTGGTCACCGGGTCAGGGTCAGACTCAAATGGCTGATTGATGGGCGGCGCCAGTTCGATGCTCGCCTGCACGATGTAGAGGGTGGGCGGGTGAGGGTAGTCGAGCAGGAGAAGGCGTATGTAATCCCGCTCGCGGCGATCGATCGGGCGCGTCTGGTGCCAGACACGGGCATGTACCAGACAAAGGCCAGACATGAATAAGCGCGCGGAGATGAACACATGAATAAAGAAATTCTGCTGGTGGTGGACGCGGTATCCAATGAGAAAGGCGTCGAGAAGGACATCATTTTCGACGCCATGGAAGCGGCGCTTGCCTCCGCGACCCGCAAGAAACATGGCGGCGAAATAGACGTGCGCGTGCAGATCGATCGCAATAGCGGTGATTACGAAACGTTCCGCCGCTGGCATGTCCTGGACGATGAAGATCCTGAATTCGAGTCCACCGAGCACCAGATACTGTTCAGTTACGCGCGTCGTACGCATCCCGACATTGAAGTGGGCGCGTATGTGGAGGAACCGATCGAGTCCGTGTCGTTTGGCCGGATCGCCGCGCAGACCGCCAAGCAGGTCATAGTGCAGAAGGTGCGTGAGGCGGAGCGCGCGCAGATTGTGGAAGCTTATCAGCACCGGGTAGGCGAACTGGTGATGGGTATTGTCAAGCGCGTGGAGCGTTCCGGCCTTTTTATCGATCTGGGCAGTAATGCCGAGGGCTTCATTCCGCGCGAGGAAATGATCCCGCGCGAATCGGCGCGGCCAGGCGACCGGTTGCGCGGTTATCTAAAAGAGGTGCGCGCGGAAGTGCGGGGGCCGCAGTTGTTCCTGACGCGTACCGCGGCGCCATTTCTGATCGAGCTGTTCAAGCTGGAAGTGCCGGAGGTCGGGCAGGGTCTGATTGAAATCATGGGTGGCGCGCGCGATCCGGGCCTGCGCGCGAAAGTCGCGGTGCGCTCGCACGACCCGCGCCTGGATCCCGTCGGCGCGTGCGTCGGCATGCGCGGCTCGCGGGTGCAGTCCGTGTCGAATGAACTTGCCGGCGAGCGCATCGATATCATTCTGTGGAACGAGAATCCGGCCCAGTTCGTCATTAATGCAATGTCGCCCGCCGAGGTGCTGTCCATCGTGGTGGACGAAGACAAGCAAAGCATGGACATCGCCGTGGACGAGGAAAAACTCTCGCAGGCCATCGGGCGCGGCGGGCAGAACGTGAAGCTGGCGAGCCAGCTTACGGGGTGGGAACTCAACGTCATGACTGAAGCTCAGGCTGACGAAAAAAGTGACGCAGAGGCGCAGGAGCTCCAGCAGATGTTCATGCGCGAACTGGACGTGGATAACGAAGTCGCCGCGATCCTCGTGCAGGAAGGCTTTTCCAGCGTGGAGGAAATCGCTTACGTACCGCCCAAGGAGCTGGTGGAAATCGAGGAGTTTGACGAGCAGATGGTCGAGGAACTCCGTGGTCGCGCCCGCGACGCGCTATTGACCATGGCTATCAAAAGCGAAGAACAGCTGGATACCGAGGCGCCCGCGCAGGACCTGTTGGAGATGGACGGCATGGACCGGCAACTGGCTTTCCAGCTGGCTGGCATGGGCGTGCGCTCCATGGAGGAGCTGGCCGAGCAGGCGGTAGATGATTTAGAGGTAATCGAGGGACTGGATCGGGAGCGCGCCGCGGCGCTTATAATGACCGCGCGCGCGCCCTGGTTTACAGAAGAACAAACCGGCGGTCAGACATCGGCCGCCTCTTAGCCGATTTGCCGCAAACCCAGGCGCCCGATTTGTCATGCGTTCGGGGCGGCCACAAGCAGTACTAGAGGAAGTGGGACACATGTCGGAAGTAACAGTAAAACAACTCGCCGAGGTGGTGGGCACGCCGGTGGAGCGTCTGCTCGAGCAACTCAAGGATGCCGGTCTGGGCGTGAATCAGGCCGACGCGACGATCAGTGATTCCGAAAAGTCGCAGTTGCTGAATCACTTGCGCCACAGTCACGGGCGAATGACCGGTGACGGAGACGGCAAAAAGATCACCTTGCGCCGCAAGAGCACCAGCGAACTGAAACTGTCAGGCATGCAGGGACGCACCGCCAGAACCGTCAGCGTGGAAGTGCGCAAGAATCGCACTTATGTAAAACGCGGTGTGATACAGGCGGAGGAAGCCAAACGCCAGGAGGAAATTGCCGAGGAGTCGCGCAAGGCCGAAGAAGAGACGCGGCGTGTGGAGGCCGAGCGTAAGGCGGCCGCGGAACAAGAGGCCCGCAAGGCGGAGGAAGCACGGCAGGCCGAAGTGGAGGCGCTGCGCAAGCAAGCGGAAGAGGCTAAACTCGCGAAGCAGGCCGAACTCACGGCGCCGCCACCGGTGCCAGAGGTGTCGCGGGATGACAAGAAACCCGCCAAGACCAAGAAAGTGCGGGAGCGAGACAACGCGTCTGTCAAGGTCGACGAAAGTGATTCCCGACAGCGTCGCCAGGAACTGCATGTGGCGACCGACAAGCGTGGCCGCCGGAAACGCAAGCCCAAGATGCGGCCGGGAAAAGTGGCGCCTTCCGGCAAGCACGGCTTTGCGATGCCCACCGCGCCCATCGTGCATGAGGTGGCGATTCCGGAACTTATCACCGTGGGCGAGCTCGCGCAGAAAATGGCGGTCAAGGCGACGGAAGTCATCAAGGTCATGATGGGCATGGGCGTGATGGCGACTATCAACCAGACGCTCGATCAGGATACGGCCACCCTGGTGGTCGAAGAGATGGGCCACACCCCCAAGCCGGTGCAGGCCCAGGACCAGGAAGCGGCCCTCACGATCGAAGCCACACCAGCCGGTGACGCGGTCTCGCGTCCGCCGGTGGTGACCATCATGGGTCACGTCGATCACGGCAAAACGTCACTGCTGGACTACATTCGCCGTACAAAAGTGGTCGCCGGCGAAGCGGGCGGCATCACACAGCACATCGGCGCATATCAGGTTACGACCGATCGGGGTCTGGTGACCTTTCTGGATACGCCGGGCCACGCGGCGTTCACCGCCATGCGCGCGCGCGGCGCGCAGGTCACCGACATCGTGGTGCTGGTGGTCGCCGCCGACGACGGCGTCATGCCGCAGACCATCGAAGCGATCCAGCATGCGCGCGCCGCCGAAGTACCGCTGGTGGTGGCGATCAACAAGATCGACAAAGACAACGCCGATCTGGATCGGGTAAAAAACGAGCTTTCCGCTCGGCAGGTCATTTCGGAAGAGTGGGGCGGCGACACCATCTTCGTGCCCGTGTCCGCGCATACGGGCGAAGGCATCGACACGTTGCTTGAATCGATTTTGCTGCAGGCCGAGTTGATGGAACTTCAGGCGCCGGATCAGGGTGCGGCCAGCGGGGTGGTGGTGGAATCGACCCTCGATCGCGGACGCGGTCCGGTCGCTACCATCCTCGTCCGGCAAGGCCGACTGAGCAGGGGCGACATGATACTTTCGGGCCAGGAATATGGGCGGGTGCGCGCGATGTTCGATGATCAGGGTCAGGAAGTCATCGCCGGGGGGCCGTCTACACCCGTGGTCGTGCTTGGTTTGTCCGGCGCGCCCAACGCCGGGGACGATGTCGTGGTCGTGGCGGACGAGCGCAAGGCCCGTGAGGTCGCGACCTTTCGCCAGACTCGTTCGCGTGACAACAAGCTGGCCACTCAGCAGGCGGCCAAACTGGAGAATATCTTCAATCAGATGAAGGAGGGCGAAATCGCCAGCGTCAATATTCTGTTGAAGACGGATGTGCAGGGCAGCGCCGAGGCGTTGCGTGATGCCTTGGAAAAGCTTTCGACCGACGAGGTGCAGGTCAAGATTGTGGCCGCCAACGTGGGCGGCATCAACGAGTCCGATGTCAATCTGGCCGTTGCGTCCAAGGCGACTATCATCGGTTTCAACACCCGTGCCGATGCCTCGGCGCGGCGCGCGGCCGAGGACCAGGGTTTGCAGGTGCGCTATTACAGCGTGATCTACGAAGCCATCGACGACGTGCGCCAAGCCATGAGCGGCTTGCTGTTGCCCGAGTTGCGCGAAGAGATCGTCGGTCTGGCGCAAGTCCGGGATGTCTTCAAGTCGTCGAGATTCGGCGCGGTCGCCGGCTGTCTGGTGGTGGAGGGTGTCATGCGCAAGGGCAACCCGATCCGCGTACTGCGCGACAATGTGGTTATCTATGAAGGTGAGCTGGAATCGCTACGGCGTCACAAGGATGACGTAAGCGAAGTTCGCATGGGCACCGAATGCGGCATCGCGGTCAGGAACTACAACGATGTCAAGGCAGGCGACCAGATCGAGGTCTATGAGCGTTTTGAGGTGGCGCGCAATCTGTAGTGCGGCGCGCGGATGCACTGCGAGGTTTCAATTATGTACTGCCATACCCGATCCTTCTTAAGGCGCTGACGATCATGCCCCGTGAATATCCTCGCACTGTGCGCGTCGGCGAACAGATCCATCGCGAACTCGCGCACCTCGTAACTGTAGCCGTGAAAGACCCTGAAGTCGGCATGGTGACGATTCTGGACGCCGACGTGTCGCGCGATTTCGCCCATGCGAAGGTCTATTTCAGCGTGCTGGGTGATGACGCAAGCGTACGTGCGAGCGCCTCCGGCCTCAACCGGGCCGCCGGATTCTTGCGACGCGAACTGGGTCGGCGTCTGAGATTGCGCACCGTGCCCCAACTGCGTTTCGTTTATGACGATACACAACGCAAGGGTGCGCGCATCGACGCGCTGATCGATCGCGCGCTGGCCGAGGACGCCGGCCCGCGGGCACCAGAAGAATGATTCGGCGAACACCGCGCCAATGACAATTCAGGGAGTCTGACGGATGTCGCGCGGGCGTCAACGCGGGCGCATTGTCAACGGTTTGCTGTTGCTGGATAAGCCCCCCGGCATCACCTCCAACCGCGCGCTGCAAGCGGTAAAACGCATTTTCGACGCGCGCAAGGCCGGACACACGGGCAGTCTCGATCCGCTGGCAACCGGCCTGCTGATTATCTGCCTGGGCGAGGCTACCAAGATTTCCGCCTATCTGCTCGACGCCGACAAGCGCTATCGAACCACCTGCCGGCTTGGCATCAAAACGTCGACGGCCGACGCCGACGGCGAAATTGTGCAACGCCGTGTCGTTGGGCAATATTCGCTGGCGCAGATTGAGTGTGTGCTGCAACGCTTTCGCGGCGGCATCGAGCAGGTTCCGCCCATGTATTCCGCGGTCAAGCACGCGGGCAAACGGCTGTACACGCTCGCGCGCGACGGGATTGATGTACCGCGCGAACCCCGCTCGCTGATGATTTACGCCCTGGTATTGACGGGACGCGATTACGACACCCTGACCCTGGACGTTCACTGTTCGAAAGGGGCTTACGTGCGCACCCTGGTAGAAGACATCGGCGAGGCGCTGGGTTGTGGCGCCCACGTGACCGCGCTGCGACGTCTCGGCGTGGCGCCGTTTGATGCGCCCGAGATGATCGAATTGCCTGCGCTGGATGCGTTCGCGGCGCGCGGCACGGCCGCATTGGATGCGCGGTTGCTGCCCATGGATACCGCGCTGGCCGATTGGCCGGCGCTCAACGTCGATGAAGTCTCGGCGCATTACCTTAAGACCGGGCAGCCGGTGCGCATCGCTGGCGCACCGGCACACGGCAAGACGCGTCTGTACGACCGGCGTTATGGGTTTATTGGACTGGGCCGCGTGCTGAATGACGGCCGCATCGCACCGGAACGCACTATACGCGCCGTCTAGCGCCATTTTTATACGGCCCGGTAGTGTCCACGCACACAACGCATGATAAACTTCGCCGCACTTGGGACAAGTCTTTCAACAGGAGCATGAATGCCGTTGTCAACCGTCAAAAAAGGCGAAATCGTCAAGCAATTCGGTCATTCGACCAAGGACACCGGTTCCAGCGAGGTGCAGGTCGCGTTGCTGTCCGCGCGGATAGACCATCTGAGCAAACATTTTGCCGAGCACAAGCACGATCGCCACTCCCGCCACGGCCTTTTGAAAATGGTCAACAAGCGCCGCCAGTTGCTGGACTACCTCAAAGACAAGGATCAGCCGCGCTACCAGTCGCTGATCGGTACGCTTGGCCTGCGCCGCTGATTCAAGTGTCGCGCCGCTCCCCCGCGGCTCACAAACGGCGGCTGACTCGTGTCCGGTACAGCGCCGGATGGCGACAGTCTCGACTGACTGTCGTCGATGAACAATGACAACAATAACCCTTCCGAAATTCTTGCGCGGCTGCCTCGTAGCAACGCGATCAATGCCGTGATGCCAGAATTGGCGCTTGCTCATTATTCGTATGCGTCGCCGCGACAACCGCTATGGGCTTCAAGCGGCACTGGTCGCCAGCCTTAAAGCTTTTCCATCATCTGCACACAGGATTACCACGTGAACTCAAGCATTAACAAGACCTTCAATTACGGCGAGCATGCCGTCACCATAGAGACGGGCGAAATCGCGCGTCAGGCGTCCGGCGCGGTGATGGTGACGATGGCGGACACGGTGGTGCTGGTAACCGCGGTGGCGCGCAGGGAGGCCGATCCCGGCCGGGATTTCTTTCCGCTGACAGTCAACTACCAGGAACGCACTTATGCCGCCGGCAAGATACCCGGCGGTTTTTTCAAGCGCGAGGGGCGGCCGACCGAGAAAGAAACCCTGACCTCACGGCTGATCGACCGGCCGTTGCGACCGCTATTTCCCAAGGCGTTCACGAACGAAGTGCAGGTGATCGCCACCGTGATGTCGCTCAACAACGAGATCGATCCCGACATACCCGCGTTGCTGGGCGCTTCGGCGGCGCTGGCGATCTCCGGCATTCCCTTTAACGGTCCGCTGGGCGCCGCGCGCGTCGGTTACCGGGATGGCGAGTATATTTTGAATCCCAGTTCGAGCGAGCTGCGCGAGTCGGCGCTCGATCTGGTGATCGCGGGCAACGACCAGGCCGTGTTGATGGTCGAGTCGCAGGCGAAACAATTGCCTGAAGACGTGATGCTGGGCGCCGTCATGTTCGGTCACGAGCAGATGCAGGCCGCGATCGAGGCGATTCGCGAGTTGGCCGCCGAAGTCAATCAGCCCGCCTGGGACTGGTTGGCGCCGGCGCGCGATCAATCTGTTGACGACGCTGTCGCCGAGCACGCTGAAGCGGACTTGAATGACGCGTATCGCATCGCCGACAAGCAGCTCCGGCAACAGCGGGTGAGCGAGATTCGGGAGCGACTTGTGGGCGACGATGCCGCCGCGCCGGAGACTAAAGATGCGTTCAAACGTCTGGAACGCCTCATCGTGCGCGGCCGGATTCTGGCCGGTGAACCGCGCATTGATGGCCGCGACCAGACCACCGTACGGCCAATCGCGATCCGCGCCGGCGTGTTGCCGCGTGCGCATGGCTCGTCGCTTTTCACCCGCGGCGAGACGCAGGCGATTGTTGTTGTCACCTTGGGCACCGGCCGCGACGCGCAGATCATCGACGCCATCGAAGGCGAGCGCAAAGACCATTTTATGCTGCACTATAATTTTCCGCCGTACAGCGTCGGCGAAACCGGCTTTATCGGCTCGCCCAAGCGCCGCGAAATCGGGCACGCGAAGCTCGCCAAACGCGGCATGCAGGCCGTCATGCCCAACACGGATGATTTCCCGTACGTGATTCGCGTGGTGTCGGAAATTACGGAGTCCAACGGCTCCAGCTCCATGGCCACCGTGTGTGGCACCAGCCTGGCGCTGATGGACGCAGGTGTGCCGATCAGCAATCCGGTCGCCGGCATTGCGATGGGGCTGATCAAGGAAGACGAGCGCTACGCGGTGCTCACCGACATCCTAGGCGACGAAGACCATCTTGGCGATATGGATTTCAAGGTCGCCGGCACACAGGCCGGCATTACCGCGCTGCAGATGGATATCAAGATTGACGGCATCACGCGCGAGATCATGGCCAAGGCGCTGGCGCAGGCCCGCGACGGACGCATGCATATCCTGGAGAAGATGAACGCGGCGATTGCCGCGCCACGCACCGAGATGTCGATGTACGCACCGCGCTTCATCACCATGCGCATTGACCCAGAGAAGATTCGCGATGTTATTGGTAAAGGCGGCGCCGTTATTCGCGCCATGACCGAGGAGACAGGCGCGACCATCGATATCGATGACAGCGGCGTCATCAAGATCGCCTCGGTGGACAAGGAGGCAGGCGAGGAAGCGCGGCGGCGCATCGAGCTGATTACCGCGGACGTGGAGGTAGGCCATATTTACGTCGGCAAGGTCGCGAAGATCATGGATTTTGGCGCGTTCGTCACTATTCTGCCGGGCAAGGACGGCCTAGTACACATTTCCCAGATCTCCGACGAGCGCGTGGCCAAGGTCAGCGACAAGCTGTCGGAAGGCGAGCAGGTGAAGGTCAAGGTGCTGGAGGTCGACAAGCAGGGCCGCATACGCCTGAGCATGAAGGCCGTGGCGGCGGAAGCGGGCTAGCACCGCCGCGGCGCCTGGATACAGACAAGGGACCAGCGCCCCCTTTGTCGCTGCGCGCTGCATCCAGGCGGTCGCTAGCTCGTATCAAGAGATATGATCGAGTGTCCATGTGCGCTTGGTACGGTGCTTCATCATAGGGTCCGAGAGCGACTTAAAAATCAAATCTAAGATGGAACGGCAGGATCCTTTCGCGGAATTGTTGAGCCGCTGTGCAGGCGGCGATCGGCGGGCATTCGAGGAACTGTACCGAATGTCCTCAGGCAGGTTATATGCAATCTGTATGGGCATGCTGAGGCGCGAGGATCTCGCCGAAGACGTGCTGCAGGATGCGTTCATCAACATCTGGCGCGGAGCCTCCAGCTTCGATCCTTCCAGAGGCGCCGCGCTTACTTGGATGACTAGCATCGTACGTAATCGCGCGTTGGATCTGTTGCGAAGCGCCCATGTGCAAGCCGGCCAGATGTCGGATGAATTTCATGACGAGGATTTCGCGAGCCAGGCGCGTTCCCCAAGCACGGCCGCCGCCACGGATGCGTCAGCCGAAGCCGTCGCGCGATGCATGCAGCAGCTCAAGGCGCCGCAGCGTCGCTGCATCATGATGGCTTATTATTACGGCCATACCCACGACGAACTGTCGACCTTGACCGGTACGCCACTCGGTACCGTCAAGGCGTGGATTCGTCGCGGTCTGGAAAAATTGCGGGAATGCCTAGGCTAGATCGCTATCAGGATCACAAGGTCTACGATGCGCTGGCCGGCGACTATGTGCTTGGCACCATGGGTGGTCGCGCGCGCCGTCGCTTCTTGGAGCTGATGGC
>JACCYU010000101.1 GCA_013696315.1 Gammaproteobacteria bacterium
GTGCGCGCGCGCCAGTCGGTCGTGCGCTCCGGGAAACTCAAGGTCAGATTGATGTCGGTAACCCGCCGCATCGGCGTTGGCAGGGTATGGATATACAGACCGACCATCGCGCCCAGCCCATGCGCCACCCGCAATGGCAACAGCGACAATACTTTGACCAATGCTGGAACTAACAGCGGGCGCATCGAAACGAAGGCGCGGGCGCGCCATGCATACCGGTGATTCCAGTCTACCGAGGCTCAGCCTGCGTCGACCAGGCGGGCCTGCAAACGCCTGTCATCCCCGGTAATTTCAAACCCCGCGGCCATTCAGTGGCTAAAGGGTCGAGCGCAGACTCTTGCCGACGAGCCGCAACAGTGATTTAGGTGGTTTTAATGGCGTGCTTGAGGTGCTTGACATTGCGAGCGCGAAGTAAAGAATTCCGCGGCAGTTTATCCCAGATCAAGCCAGGTTTGTAAACCACAAACAGGCGGTTATCATGCCTTTACGATTATCGTAGCGAAGCGCAATACATTAAGGACCTGTGTTCACCCGCAGGTACGCGCCCGCACGAAGAATACGGATCGAAAAAAGCGTGTTATCCCTTTACCCGAACGTTTCGCCTTATCACAAATTCCGGCTCCCGGTCGAAGACCCTCACGAACTTTACGCCGAGGAATGTGGCCGCGCAGATGGTCTGCCAGCCGTGTTTCTGCACGGTGGCCCCGGCGCCTGTTGCGAGCCGTATCATCGCGGTTTTTTCAACCCTGAACGCTACCGCGTGGTGCTGTTCGATCAGCGTGGCAGCGGGCGCTCCAGCCCGCATGCCGCGCTGATGGGCAACAGCACGCCACAGCTGGTCGCCGACATCGAACGCCTACGCGCGCATCTGGGCATCGACCGCTGGATCGTGTTCGGCGGTTCCTGGGGATCGACCTTAGGGCTGGCCTATGCGCAGGCGCATCCCGACCGCGTGCTGGGTTTGATACTGCGAGGCATATTCCTGTGCCGCAAACGCGATATCGACTGGTTTTATCAGGATGGCGCCAGCCGCATTTTCCCCGACTATTGGCAGGATTTCCTCGAACCGATTCCGCCCGCGGAGAGGGTAAGCCTGATGCACGCCTACTATCAGCGTCTGACCGGCGACGACGAGATGCAGCGCATGGCCGCGGCCAAGGCGTGGTCCGTCTGGGAAGGGCGCGCGGCAACGTTACGCGCGAATACGGGTGTAGTGAATCACTTTGCCGATCCGCATGTGGCGCTGAGTCTGGCGCGGATCGAATGTCACTACTTTGTCAACGATTGCTTTATGACTCCGGATCAGCTGTTGCGCGACGCGCACCGGCTGCGAAACGTGCCAGGCGTTATCGTGCACGGTCGCTACGACATCGTGTGTCCGGTCGAACAAGCGCTGGTGTTGCATCAGGTGTGGCCGGAGGCATCGCTGGAAATCGTGCCCGACGCCGGGCATTCCGCGACCGAGCCGGGGACAATCGACGCGCTGGTGCGTGCAACCGATGCGATGGCTGACCGCCTCGGGTGATCGGCCTGCTGCAAAGAGTGACGTGCGCCCGGGTTGAAGTCGACGAAAAGTGGCAATCGCGTCGATCGGGCGGGGTTTGCTGGTAATGGTGGCGGTCGAGCATGGCGATGACGCGGCGCGCGCCGATCGTCTTCTGGAGCGCATTCTGGGTTATCGCGTCTTCCCGGACGCCCAGGGCCGCATAAACGAGTGCCGCATGAATCTGAGCCTGACCGACACGCACGGCGGACTGCTGCTCGTTCCGCAGTTCACGTTGGCAGCGGACACCCGTAAGGGCGCGCGGCCGAGTTTCGCGTCTGCCGCGCAGCCGGAACTTGGCGCCACGCTGTTCGAGCATCTCGTGGCCCGAGCGCGTGAACGTCACGCATTAGTCGAAACCGGTCGCTTCGGCGCGAACATGCAGGTTCATCTGGTCAACGACGGGCCGGTGACCTTCTGGTTACGGGTGCCGACGCGCGGCCATTGACAACCGGCAATAACGAGTCCTGTGTAAAAACCGCACCTCAGGATGTATTCTTTAAGTTTAGCAGCTCACTTACACCAGCATGACCCAGCGCACCGCGTCAATTGAACGCAACACCACCGAAACCCGAATCAGAATCAACCTGAACCTGCGCGGCACCGGCCACGCGAAGTTGCGCACGGGCGTGCCTTTTTTCGAGCACATGCTCGATCAGATCGCGCGCCATGGCCTGTTCGATCTCGATATCGAGGCTGCTGGTGATCTGCACATCGACGCGCACCACACCGTGGAAGATACAGGCATTGCGCTGGGTCAGGCTTTCCGAGGGGCGCTGGGCGACAACAAGGGCATTAATCGTTACGGCCACGCTTACGTGCCACTGGACGAAGCGCTGTCGCGCGTCGTCGTCGACTTTTCCGGGCGTTCGGGGCTGACATACAACGTCGTATATCCGCGCGCCCGCATAGGTGATTTCGATGTGGATCTGGTGCAGGAATTTTTCCACGGTTTTGTGAATCACGCGCATGCGACCCTGCACATCGACAACCTGCGCGGCGTTAACGCCCACCACGTTTGCGAAACCGTATTCAAGGCTTTCGGGCGGGCGTTGCGCATGGCCGTGGACCTGGACCCGCGCATGGCGGACCTCATTCCTTCGACCAAAGGCAGCCTCTAGCGCTCTTGCGGGCAATCTGTAGTCTCTCAGCGTTCGGCATTCCATTCATGAGCTCCATAGCGGTCATCGACTACGGCATGGGCAATCTGCGGTCGGTCGTCAAGGCCCTGGAATACGTGTTAGAAGGGCGCGCTCAGGTTACGGTGACGGGCGACCCCGACGCGCTGAAAGCGTCCGACCGCATTGTTTTTCCAGGACAGGGCGCGGCCGGCAACTGCATGCATTTTCTCAGACAGAATGGCCTGGACGAAGCGTTGCGCGAGGCCGCCGCGGCGAAGCCGCTTCTGGGGCTGTGCATGGGCATGCAGGCGCTGGTCGACTTCAGCGAGGAAAATGGTGGCACCGAGTGCCTAGGGCTGCTGCCCGGACGGGTCTCGTATTTTGGCGATACGTTCGGTTCAAGCGAACCGACGCCACGGCTGAAAGTCCCGCACATGGGCTGGAACCAGGTGGCGCAGACGCGAGCGCATCCGCTGTGGCGCGGCATCGCAGATAACAGCCGCTTTTATTTTGTCCACAGCTACTATGTCGTGCCGCGGGATGCCAGCCTGACCGCGGGCACCACCGAGTACGGCATACCATTCGCCTCGGTCATCGCCCGCGACAACATCTTCGCCATGCAGTGCCATCCTGAAAAAAGCGCTTCGGCGGGCTTGGCGCTGCTTGGCAATTTCGTGCGCTGGGATGGCGCGGCCTGAGCATCGGACGGCGCCGGTATTAACTGTTTACATCGCGTTGGTTTAGGGTAATGTCGTTAAGGCAAAGTGTTATTGATTGGGGGCTCAGATGCTGTTGATCCCGGCCATCGATGTCAAGGATGGAAAATGCGTCCGCTTGCGACAAGGCCGCATGAACGATGTCACCGAATTTTCGGATGATCCGCTGGCGATGGCGACGCGCTGGGTCGAGGCGGGCGCGAGACGCCTGCACGTGGTGGATCTGGACGGCGCCGCGACGGGCGCCCCGGTAAACGCGAGCCTGGTGCGGCGCATCGCGGCGCAATATCCCGATGTGCCGATTCAGATCGGCGGCGGCATACGCGACGAGGATACGGTGCAGGCGTATCTGGATGCGGGGGTTCAATACGTCATTATTGGCACCAGGGCGGTCAGCGCGCCGCATTTTGTCAACGATTTATGTCTGGAGTTTCCCGGTCACATCATCGTGGGACTGGACGCCAAGGACGGCAAGGTCGCGATTAACGGCTGGTCCAAGCTCTCCCACCATGACGTCGTGGACATAGCCCAGCATTTCGAGCAGGACGGCGTCGCCGCCATCGTCTATACCGATATCAGCCGCGACGGCATGATGTCCGGCGTCAATCTCGAGGCCACGGTCAAGCTCGCGAGTTCCGTGCACATTCCAATCATCGCGTCCGGCGGCGTCACCAGTCTGGAGGACGTACGGGCGATTTGCGAAGTCGCCGACGAGGGCATCGCGGGGATCATCATCGGGCGCGCGCTGTACGAGGGTGCCATTGAATTCGAGTCGGCGCAGTCGCTGGCCGACTCGCTTTGCGCCGCACCGTAGCGGCGCATGGCGCTAGCCAAACGCATCATCCCGTGTCTTGATGTGGATCAGGGCCGCGTCGTGAAAGGCGTGCGCTTCGTCGACATACGCGACGCAGGCGATCCGGTAGAAATCGCGCAGCGCTATGATGCGGCCGGTGCGGATGAGCTGGCCTTTCTCGATATCACCGCCAGTTCCGATGAACGGGACACCATGGCGCATGTGGTCGAAAGAGTGGCGTCGCGCGTGTTTATTCCGCTGACCGTGGGCGGCGGCGTGCGCAACGTTGACGACATCCGGCGGCTGCTCAACGCCGGCGCGGACAAGGTCAGTATCAACACCGCCGCGGTAGCCAATGAAATGATGGTGAAACAGGCGGCCGATACCGTGGGATCGCAGTGCATCGTCGTTGCGATCGACGCCAAACGCGCCAGCCGCGATGGCGAACCTGACCGCTGGGAGGTATTCACCCACGGCGGCCGCACGGCGACAGGTCTGGATGCGGTCGCATGGGCGCAGCGCATGGAAGCAATGGGCGCCGGCGAGATATTACTGACCAGCATGGACCGGGATGGTACCCGCAAGGGGTTTGATCTTGCGCTTACGCGGACCGTCGCGGACGCCGTGGGGGTGCCGGTCATCGCATCGGGCGGGGTGGGCAATCTGAATCATCTCGTGGACGGCGTGTTGCTCGGCGGCGCCAACGCTGTGCTGGCGGCCAGCATCTTCCACTTCGGCGAATACACGATTGGAGAAGCCAAACAGCGCATGGCGGCGCGCGGCATAGAAATCCGCCTATGAACGCCTGGCGGGCATCGTCGTCTTAACCAGTCGCCTATGCAGGCGCCGGCCGTCATTTCTGGCCTGTGATAAGCTAGCGCGCATGGCGAATGATGAACGCGTGGGCGACAACTGGCTCGACAAGATCCGCTGGAATGCCGACGGCCTGGTGCCCGTTATCGCGCAGTCGGAGACCGACGGACAGGTGTTGATGCTGGCCTGGATGAATCGCGAGGCGCTCGCGCAGACCGTAGAGGGCGGTCAGGCCGTGTACTGGTCGCGCTCGCGTCAGCGTCTGTGGCGCAAGGGGGAAAGGTCAGGTCATGTGCAGCGGGTGAAGGACATCCGTCTGGACTGCGATCGCGACGCGCTACTGCTGCGGGTCGAACAACAGGGCGGCATTGCTTGTCATACCGGCAGGCAAGCCTGCTTTTATCATCAATTGCGCGAGCATGAATGGGTTTGCGCTGACCCTGTGATTGAAGACCCGCGGTCAGTTTATGCGTGACGCCGATATTCTGACGCGGCTTGGCGACGTGCTGGAAAAGCGCAAGGACGCGGACCCTGATGAGTCGTATGTTGCGGGCCTGTACGCACGAGGGCTGGACGCGATCCTAAAAAAACTCGGCGAAGAAGCGACCGAAACGGTGCTGGCGGCCAAGAACGGCGACCGGCACGATATTATTCACGAGACCGCCGATTTGTGGTTTCACTGTCTGGTCATGCTGGCGCATAAGGGTCTACGCGCCGACGCGGTGCTGGCG
>JACCYU010000102.1 GCA_013696315.1 Gammaproteobacteria bacterium
ACGTCAAGAACTGCAACTGTGCGTTCGGTTGTCCGTGCGACTTCAATGCGCGGCCCACCTATGGTCATTGCGAGGGTATGGCCGGCATGCACATCGACGAAGGTTTTTTCGGCGATGTGCGACTCGAAGGTCTGCGCTGGGCCGCGACGTATCACTGGCCGGGCGCCCTGCACGAGGGTAACGGCACCATGCAACCTATCGTCGATGAGCGCGCCGACGACCAGCAAAGACAGGCGCTGCTGACCATTTTTTCGGGTCAGGAGCAGGACCAGGGCACGTTCTTCTGGATACTGAGCCAGATCGTGAGCAATTTCCTGGAACCGAAGTTCCTGCCGATCGACTTCGACTTCGATCTGAATGGTCGCACCGCAAGAGTGGCGGTTCCCGGTGTATTCGAAACCACCTCGCAGCCCATCAGGAACCCCGTCACCGGCGATCCGCACCGCATCCAGGTGCACATGCCCGAAGGCTTCGAGTACCTGGAGACCGAAATCGCCAGCGCGACCACGCGGGGTACGGGCGACATCAAATTCGATTTCGCCGATCGTCACAGCTCGCTTGCCTTCGTCGATCACACGCCGTCTGGCCCGCAGTAAACCGCGGGCCAGGCCGTTGCTCAACCCAGCGCTGCGCGCGCGAACTCGTATGAATACCGAGCGGTTCCCGGCAGCATCTATGGGCGCGGTCGAAGGCTTGTTCATGCGCGAGCGCGTGTTGATCGCCAGCGCCCTGGCGGGCGTCACAGGGCTCGCGTGGCTTTGGCTTATCGACATGGCGGATATGCAAGACGCATCGGCGATCATGGCCGTCGCGATGGGCGTGGCGCCCTGGGATGCGACGGGTTTTGCGCTGATGTTTATCATGTGGGTGGTTATGATGGCCGGCATGATGCTGCCCGGCGCCGCGCCCACGATCCTGCTGTTCACCGCGATCCATCGCAAGCAGACCAACCGCGTCATGCCCTACGCCCGCATCGCCGCCTTCACGCTGGGCTACCTGCTGGTGTGGACGGCGTTCAGTCTGCTCGCGACCGCTTCTCAGAACGCGCTGCAGCAGGCGTCGCTGCTTTCGCCCATGCTGGTCAGCACCAGCAGCGCGCTTGGCGGGACGTTGCTCATCGCCGCTGGCGTTTATCAGTGGACGCCACTGAAACGCGTTTGCCTCGAAAACTGCCGTTCGCCTCTGGATTTCATTCTTTTCCGCTGGCGCGGCGGTGTGGGCGGCGCGCTGCGTATGGGCGCGGAGCACGGTGCGTACTGTCTGGGTTGCTGCGGGTTGTTGATGGGCCTGTTGTTCGTCGGCGGAGTGATGAACCTCTTGTGGGTGGCGCTCATCGCAGTGCTCGTGCTCATCGAAAAGCTTTCACCGGGCGGCCTGCGACTCGCCCGAGTCACCGGCGGCGCGATGGTCATCGCCGGCGTTTATCTGCTCGATTCGTGAACCCTTGGGTTCGCGCCTCAAACGCGCGAGCCTAGCTGAAAAGTTTTACGCGCCGATGCTTGAAGAACGTAATCAGCGCCATGCCGGCCACAAAACCGCCGATGTGCGCGCGAAACGCGACACCAGCGCCTTCGGGCGCGCCGAGCTCCGAGATCAATTGCAGTACGAACCATAATCCCAGCACCAGCAACGCCGGCAGGCGCATGACCTGCGAGAAGAATCCCAGCGGGATCAGCACCATCACATGCGCGCGCGGATGTAATAACAGATAAGCGCCCAGCACACCCGAGATCGCGCCGCTTGCGCCTATCATGGGAATCTCCGAACCTGGTGCGGGCAGCGCCTGCGCCAGCGCGGCGGCGATTCCGCACAGCAGATAAAACACGACGAAGCGGCCGTGCCCCATGGCGTCTTCGATGTTATCCGCGAAGATCCACAAGTAAAGCATATTGCCAATCAGATGCAGCCAGCCGCCGTGCAGAAACATGGACGTGAACACGGTCGCGAGCGGCGGCACGATGGTCAATTCCGGCGGCAGCGACGCACCCTGCAACAGCACCGCCGGAATCAGGCCCAGCGAATAAACCGCGGCCTGCTGGTTCGCGCCCAGCGAAATCTGCCACAGAAACACGAGTACGCACGCCGCGATTATCGCGTAACTGACCACCGGCGTAATGTGCGTGGGATTGTCGTCTTGGAGTGGAATGAGCATCAGCGCGAGCCGTGAATTTGAGTAGGCGCCAGTCTAGCAGCTTGGTGCGTGCGCGTGCCTTAAGCGACTTGCGAGTCGTAATGGCGACTGGATGTTAGACTTCTCAAATAGACTGGGCTGAACCAGCGTCACAGGGGGTTTCTTGCGCATGTCATCCACGGTCACATCATCCGCGTTCGAGGGGCAGCCCGTTCCCGGCCGCACCACGGCGGGTGCGAGCAACACCACCATCGGCGCCTATCTCATCGACCGGCTCGTCGAGGCAGGCGCGCGGCACATTTTCGGTGTGCCGGGCGACTATGTGCTGAAGTTCTACGATGAGATCACGAAAAGCCGTATCAAACACATCGGCACCACGCGCGAGGACACGGCCGCGTTCGCGGCCGACGGTTACGCGCGCTGTCAGGGCATCGGCGCGCTGGCGGTGACCTACGGCGTGGGCGCACTCAGCGTGGTCAACGCGGTGGCCGGCGCGTATGCGGAGTCGTCGCCGGTGGTGGTCATCAGCGGCGCGCCCGGTGTGCGCGAGCGGCGCGAAGACCCGTTGTTGCACCATCGCTTCGGACCATTCACTTTTCAGCGTGAGATCTTCGAGCGCATCACGTGTATGACCGCGGTGCTGGACGATCCGGTGATGGCATTTCGTTTGATCGACCGCGCCATCGCCGCGGCGCGGAGCTTAGGCAAGCCGGTGTATATCGAGCTGCCGCGCGACCGAGTGATGGAAACCGGCTATCACGTGCCGGCCGAAGCGATCGAAACGGTGCCCGCCAATCAGGGCGCGCTCACGGAGGCCGTCGCGGAGACCGTGACGTTGCTGGCGAACCGCGCCTCGCCGGTATTGATTGCCGGCGTGGAAGTCCATCGCCGCAATTTGCAGGATGCGCTGATAAGCCTTATCGAGCGCGCGAACCTGCCGGTCGCCGCCACCTTGACGGGCAAGTCCGTGGTCGGCGAGCGGCACCCGTCGTACCTGGGCGTGTACGAGGGCGCGATGAGTTCGGACACCGCGCGTCACATGGTCGAGCAGTCGGAATTGCTGCTGATGCTGGGCGTGACATTGAACGACGTAGACACCGGCATTTATACCGCGAAGCTTGACCCCGAGCGCATGGTGCGGGCGGCGCAGGGCGAGGTCATCATCCGCCATCACCGTTACCCCAACGTCGCGCTCGGCGATTTCATCACGGCGCTGGCGGCGAAAGTTACGGCGCACGCCGCACCGTTGCCCCCGATGCCGGCCGGCCCGGACGCGCCGGGTTTTCCGGAAACCGACAAGCCCATGACCATCGCGCGCCTGATCGGCCGGCTGAATCAGGGACTCACGCCGGACATGATGGTGGTGTGCGACGTGGGCGACTGTCTGTTCGCGGCTGTGGAGATGCGCACGCACGCGCGCACCGAGTTTCTCGCGTCCGGCTTTTATACGACCATGGGTTTCGCCGTGCCGGCAGCACTTGGCGCGCAGATCGCGCGACCCGATCGACGCGCGCTGGTGCTGGTCGGTGACGGCGCGTTTCAGATGACCGGCACCGAGATCGCATCGCATGCGCGGTTCGGTCTCGCGCCCATCGTCATTGTGTTCAATAATCGCGGCTACGGCACCGAGCGGTTTATTCTGGACGGCCCGTTCAACGACATCGGCGAATGGCGCTTCCACAACTTAAGCCAGGTGTTCGGCCCGCTGCACGGCTTCGAGGCCGCTACCGAGACCGAGTTCGAAACCGCGTTTCAACAGGCGATTGCGGTGCGCGACGCGCCCAGCCTCATCAACGTGCATCTCGATCCCAATGATCCGTCGCCCGCGATGCGGCGCCTGGCCGAGCATTTGAAATCGCGGGTGGGCGGCGAGCATCCGTAGCTCAGGTTCGGGCGCGAGCGCCGGTTATCGAGTTGTGCAATGCATAACGTGACTCGCGCCTCGCACTAGCGCACGAGAAAACTGTCACATCGCTACTATTCGATTGAGGACACGCGATGAAAAAACTTCTGATCCTGCTGCTCGGCTTCATAACCATTGCAACGCTCAACCTGCAGGCGCAGGAGAGCGGGGCCGAAGGGCGCGCCACTGCCATTTTCGCCGGTGGCTGTTTCTGGTGCATGGAGCCGCCGTACGACAAGCTGGCCGGCGTGACCGCCACCGTCTCTGGTTACACGGGCGGCGAGCTGGATAATCCGACCTACGAACAGGTCTCGGCCGGCGGCACGGGTCACGCTGAAGCGGTGCAAATCATTTACGATCCGAAGAAAGTCAGCTACGAAAAGCTGTTGGACGTGTTCTGGCACAACATCGATCCACTGGATGCGGATGGGCAATTCTGCGATCGCGGTGATTCCTATCGCTCCGCGATCTTTTATCAAAACGATCAAGAGAAGCGCCTGGCGCAGGCATCGAAACACGCACTGGAAAAATCCGGGCGCTTCGATCAGCCCATAGCCACCGAGATCGTCCCGGCCAGCCAGTTCTACAAAGCTGAGGACTACCACCAGGATTACTACCAGAAGAATTCCCTGCGCTACAAGTTCTACCGCTACTCCTGCGGCCGCGACGGGCGTTTGGAGGAGCTGTGGGGCGAGCAGGGATAGTGCGGAAGTTAGACGCTCTGCTCGCGGTTCGCGTTCTAAATTCAGCGATCCCGCGATCATTGCCTTCCTGTGTAGCTTTGACAATGTGCTGATTCTAATCTAGTCTGACTTCAGACTAGATAAAGGGTCTCCACATGGAAATCGGAATTTACGAAGCGAAGACGCATCTTGCCAGCCTGATTGCGCGGGCGGAAAAAGGCGAGCGCATCACGATCACCCGGCACGGCAGGCCGGTGGCGGTACTGACGTCCCCGAAAGCGGACGACATGGAAAAGCATTGTAAAGCCGTGGACGCTCTTTTTGAGCTTCGTGAAGAGCTTCGGCGGTCGGGGGTTAAGATCACACGCGACGAGATCATCGCGTGGAAGAATGAGGGCCGGCGGTAGCCCAGGATGGCCATTGTATTCGATGGCAGCGCGGTCATCGCGTGCCTCGCACCGGATGAAATTATAGATTCACGTTTGGAAGCGGCGCTTCGTACCAATGTGCTCGTCGCGCCGCCTGTCTGGCCGGACGAAGTCAATAACGCAATACTGATTATGGCCCGGCGCGGCCGCATATCGGGAAGCCAAGCCGACCTTGCAACAACCGCATTTCTGGCGCTCACGGCGGAAGTCGAGCCGCCAGATCGTAGGCGAGTGAGTAAGGCTGTTTATCCGCTTGCGGAGCGTTACGGCCTCACTATCTACGATGCTAGCTATCTGGAGCTGGCCCAGCGCCGTAAACTGGCGCTCGCCACCCTCGACGATCGACTACGATCCGCTGCTAAGAAAGCCAAAGTGAAGACACTCTGAGGCGTCAGGCTGAGCTTGAACCTGGTCGAGTCTCAAGTGCGTGTCGGGAGCGACCTTCCGGGCCTGGCAATCGCCTGGCATCTGCTCTTCACGACCGAGCTGCACGTCCTGTAACTTGTAATCACTCGTCTACATCAGCAGAATCCTTAGCAAGAGGGGATTCAATGCCAGACTACGAACAAGTCCGCGGGGAGATTGATCGGCTGCTGATTGCGACAGGCAGAGCGGTACAGGATTACAAGCATTATGCTCCCGGGGCCGCGCGCGGCAGCGCGTTGCGCGAGGTGCCGCTCGAAGACCGCCGCTGTAATAACTGCTGGATGCGCGGCGCGGGCATCAGTATCGTCGCGGCCAAGTGGAAGGCGCATCGAACACTATAAGAACAGATCGCGCGGGCACAGCTAATTGAACGATAGCAATGGCGAACGAAATCCAAACTCTGCTTGACGAGATTCCGGACGAGCGTTTGAAGGCGCGGCTGGCGACGGTCATCGGAGAACTCAAGAAGGCGAAGAAGTTCGGGCTGGTGTTCGAGGAACATTTACCCGAGCTCTTACCCATCCACAATGCCGCGATCCGCGGCCAGTCCCGTGTGGCGCGGAAGGATGGAAAGCTGACAGAGACCTTCATCATCCTGGGCGTCGCGGAAGGCGCCGCCATGGTCAAGCCGGAGCATGGCGAGGGCGAGACTCAAAGCATTCCAGTCGCGGAACTGGTAGTGGTCAAGCGTTTCGGTGAGCCGATCTTTCCTGCGTTACGGCACGTCGAATCCGTGTTGCGCGGCGGCGACGCGCCGCATCACACACTCATCGAAGCCGACAATTACCACGCGCTTCAGCTTCTTGAATGGCTATACGCCCGTAAGGTGGACTGCATCTATATCGATCCGCCCTACAACACCGGGGCGCGGGACTGGAAGTACAACAACGACTACGTTGATAAAAACGACGATTGGCGGCACTCAAAATGGCTGGCGATGATGCACCGGCGCCTGCGATTGGCCAAACGGTTGTTGAATCCGAAGACCGGTGTGCTCATCGTGACGATAGACGAGCATGAAGTTCATCACTTGGGCATGTTGCTGAAGCAAATATTCCCAAGTGCGTACCAGCAGATGGCCACGATCGTCATCAATCAGAAAGGAGTGGCTCAAGGGCGACTTGCACGAACAGAGGAATACGCGCTGTTTCTTTTTATGCCAAATGCCTTTCTCCAAACTCACCACGATGACCTTCTTTCGCCAGATCAATCAGACCAAAAGCGATTTATGACGCCTCGTTGGGAGTGGTTGCTGCGTGGCGGGAGCAACTCGCGACGCGAAGATCGGCAGCAACTGTTCTATCCCATCTTCGTGGACCCAATCCGTAAAGCTGTCACTCGCATCGGCGACTTTTTGCCGTTGGAAAAGAATCCAGACCTGAAAGCAGCAGACGATGGTTCCGTTGCGTGGCCTATTCGCACCGACAACTCGTTTGGTAACTGGCAAGTCAGCCCTCGGACTTTGAGGCAACTGTTGGCACTCGGCTATGTGCGGCTCGGTGGCTTTGACAAAAAGCGCTGCACCTGGACGGTACAGTATCTTAATAAAGGCACGCGAGCGCGGATTGACAGTGGCGCGATTCGGACCTCGGATCGTGATGTTGTAACTGGTGTTGTCAAGCTTGAATATGCTGATGCTCAGGCGCGTCAACGAAACGTCAAGACCGTCTGGCATCGCGGTAAGCACGACGCTGGTATATATGGTTCAAATGTTCTCCGCTCCATTCTGGGCGATGAGCCTCGTTTCTCGTTTCCAAAGTCTGTGTATGCCGTGCGTGATGCTATCGGTGCGGTTGTCCGCGGCAATCCCGCTGCGTTGATCTTGGACTTCTTCGCCGGTTCTGGTACGACGCTGCATGCGGTAAACCTTCTGAATGCCGCTGATGGAGGCAATCGGCGCTGCGTGCTGGTGACCAACAATGAGGTGTCAAACGAGAACGCGAAGACCCTTCTCCGCGAGAGACATAGTCCGGGTGGCGTTGAGTGGGAGCAGTATGGTATCTGTCAGTCAGTTACCTTCCCCCGCTGCAAGTTCGTGCTAAACGGCAAGCGCGACGATGGCACGGAACTGCCGGGCGAGTACCTGACCGGTCAGTTCGAGGAACAGGAAGTCAGGCGCAGTATTCGTTCACTGGAATTCGCAACGCGCGAGACGCTGGGGAACAAAAAGGCGCGCGAGGCGCTCGCGCTGGCGGTGGGCTTTGCCAAATCTAAGGTAACCGGCAAGGAAACTTTTTTGCTGGCCAAGGATGAAAAGGTGGCTGTCCTGCTCGATCCGAGCGCCTTGGGTGAATTCATCGAAGAAGGCGAGGAGTCGGCAGAGAACATTGAGACGGTCTATCTGCCGCTTCCTTCTGGTAAGGCCTTTAATCAAGCGAAAGCCAAACTCGCGGAGGCCTGGCCTCCGCGAACCAAGAGCGTAGAAGTCAAACGTCCGATGAAAGATGGCTTCGCCGCTAACCTCGATTATTTTCGCCTGGAGTTTCTCGATCGAGCGCGAGTGGAATCTGGCGGCAGCCTCTTCGACCTGCTGCCCGCGTTGTGGATGATGGCGGGCTGCAGCGGCGAATTGCCCACGTGCGATGGCAGTGAATCCATGCTGCTTTATCCTGACTGTCCATTCGCGGTGCTGGTGGAGGAAAGCGGGATCAAGTCATTTCTGGATGAGCTTCGCAAGCGTGCGGACATCGACTGGGCTTTTCTGGTGACCAACGATCAGGATAGTTTCGCCCGCATGAGCGAGCGGCTGCCGGAGCATGTGCCGGTCACGCAGCGCGTGCACCTGTGGCGCAACTACTTGGATAACTTCTTCATCAACGCGGACAGGTCCTCGCCGGAGACGCCATGAAATTCGCGCTGCGCGAGTTCCAGAAGGCGGCCGTAAGACAACTGCTCAAGCGCCTGAAAAACGCCAAGCGAGACTTGCGGGATGACGGCGTCGTCCAGGCTATCACCTTGTCCGCGCCAACGGCTTCCGGCAAGACCGTGATGATGACCTCCTTGATCGAGCGCATACTGTTCGGCAAGGGCGGACTGGAAGACCACGATGATCCGGATTTCCTGACCGAACCGAATGCGGTGTTCCTCTGGCTCTCCGACAGTCCGCAGTTAAACCAGCAGTCGCTGGAAAAGATGAGCGTGGCGGCGTCCGGCGAACTGATCGGTCGCCTGGAACCGGTGGAGGCCAGGTTCGACGCCGAGTACTTCGAGCCCGGATTCATCTATTTTCTGAACTCGCAGAAGTTGGGTGTGGCGGGTCTGCTGACCAAGAAGGGTGACGGCCGCCAATACTCGATCTGGGAGACGATCAACAACACCATTCAACGGCAGCAGGACCGTTTCTACGTCGTCATCGACGAGGCGCATCGCGGAATGCGCTCGAAGGCTGACGAGAATCAGGCCAAATGCATTATCCAGCGGTTTATCTTTGGCTCCGCCGACGTGCATCCCGCGCCCATCGTGATTGGCATCTCCGCTACACCTGAGCGGTTCGATGCATTACTGCCCGGTGCCGCAAGAACGCGCCACGTGGTGAACATTCCCGCAAGCGAGCCTCGCGACGCAGGACTCATCAAGGATTTCATCCTGATGTGCCACAACGACGACGATCAGCCAACCGAATGGACCTTGCTGGCCGGCGCCTGTATAGAGTTCAAGCGTATCTCGGACGAGTGGGAACGTTACTGCGCGGCAAACGATGAGCGGAGCACGGTTCGGCCCGTGCTTGTGATTCAGGTCGAAGATGCGGGACAGGGCGGCGACGCCACGCAATCGAAAACGTCGCTGGCGAAACTGCTGGGGGTGGTCAAGAAGCAACTGCCAGATCTGAAGCCCGTTAACTTTGCTCATTGTCTGGAATCCGGAAAATTGCTTACGGCTGACGGCATTGACATTCGCTACGTCGAGCCGCACCGGATCGAGCATGATGAATATTGCCGAATAGTCATCTTCAAGATGGCGCTGACAACAGGGTGGGACTGTCCGCGCGCGGAAGTAATGATGTCTTTCCGCAGGGCCGAGGACGCCACGTACATCGCACAGCTTGTGGGCCGCATTGTGCGCACGCCACTCGCGCGCAGGATGGCGGGTAACGATTTACTCAATAGCGTGATGCTGTTCTTGCCGTTCTATCGCCGCGCGCAAGTGCAGGCCGTCGTGGAGCGGCTGCAAGGCGATGGCGGTGAATCCAAGGGCGCTGACGCGGGCGACCAGAGCGAGTTTCAGACACTCACAGTAGCGCCGGGCAAAGAAACACTACTGGATATTTACCGCAAGTTGCCCACTTACACGTCGCAAGAAGGTCGCAAAGTCGCGGACATCCGCCGCGCGTTGCGCTTTTGTTTCGAGCTCGCCTACGATGGCTGGCAAGATGAGGCCGTAGCGATCCGTGACGGGCTACGCGCAAAGCTGCTGCAAATCGGCAATGCACATCGCGAGGATGCCGATTTCATGCGGAAGTGTGAGGGATTGTCGACAATTACATATCGCGTGCTGCGGGTTGAAAACGGCGCCCTCAAGCCGGACGACCAAGGTGAGCAAACAAGCTTGCCGGTCACGGAGCAAGACGTGGAGACGGTATTCTCCCGCAGCTTCGTGACGCTCACCGAAGAGCTGGCCCGCTCATACGTCTCAGCGCGGTATGACGTAAGTGATCCCAATGCGCAGTTCTGGCGCTGCAAGCTGGAGTTGTTTCTGCTTTCGCAGGATGAGAGCGTTGTAAACAAGATTGAACGTGAGGCTATCAAGCTCATTGAAGACATCTACGAGCGCAAAAAGCCGGACATCGCCAAGCTGTCTACCGAACGGAAAGCCGCATACCGCCGGATTGCGCAGATGAGCCGTCACTTCAAGGCAACGGAGCCTTCAATACCCGATCCGGTGCGGCAAAAGACGGACAAGGATGGCCAGTTACTTTCGGATCATTTGTTTGTCACGGAGCAGGGCGAATTCAAGGCAGCGCTGAACACCTGGGAGAAGCCAGTGCTCGACAATGTTCTCATCGCACCGGATTTTCTGGGCTGGCTGCGCAACTACCCACGCAAACCGTGGAGCATTGCGTATACCTATAAAAACAAAGGAGTGGACACGCCCGGTTATCCTGACTTCGTGGTGTTCCGGGAACAAGGCGAGCACATCGTCGTCGACCTGCTGGAGCCTCATCAAGGCGCGGATGCACTCGCCAAAGCGCATGGTCTATGCCGGTTCGCGGAGCAACACGGCGGCCAATTCGGGCGCATCGAATTCATCAGGGTCGAGGGCAACCAGATAAAGCGGCTTGACGTCAATACAGGGAGTGTGCGATCAAAGGTGCTTGCGACAAATGTGGATGGAGCATTGGACACATTAATTTAACAATTCGTGAGAGGGACGGCGATTTGTGAATTCCGTCATTGCGGTTCTGCAGGCTCTAGCCTCGTATCCAGGCCGCGGTTAAGTGTTTATTCATCACCGACGCTCGAAATGATTAATTCCGCTGTTAACATCCCGCACGAACGTATGGCGGACCTGTGTCGCCGGTACGGCATCCGCAGTCTTTCTTTATTCGGGTCTGCAACCCGAGCCGACTTCAGACCAGACAGCGACATCGATGTATTAGTCGAGTTTGAGAAGAACGCGGAAGCAAGTCTTTTTGATCTGGTCGAGATCGCGCGCGAGTTGTCGGAGCTATTTGGCAATCGTGCTGTCGACGTGGTCACGCCGGCAGTCTTACGCAATCCATATCGACGGCGGGCGATACTCAAAGACCTGGAGCGCGTGTATGGCGTCTGAGTAGCGGGAGCGACGTCCAAGCGGGAGGGAATTGAGCTTTACGCTGTGTAGCTCAATCGGCTACAATTGTAGCCCAAAAGGCCACAAGAAGTCCCTAGTGATCACAAAGAATCCTATTGATCTTGGAGCTTTGTTCTTTGGTGCTTACCGCCGTCAAGTCCTCGCTTTGTTGCTGCTCCATCCGGATGAATCATTTCACCTGCGAGAGATAGCGCGGATCACCAATACGCAACCGGGCACGTTGAGACGCGAACTCGCGCTGCTTGCGGATGCTGGGGTAATCAAACGCGAGAAGATCGGGAATCAGGCACATTACCAGGCCAACCCAGCCTGCCCTATTTATGAGGACTTACGCGGCATTTTAAGGAGAACCGCCGGTGTCGCCGATGTGCTCAAGGGCGCGCTTCAGCCTCTCAGCGAGAAAATCGTCGCTGCGTTTGTTTATGGCTCTGTGGCGCGTGGCGATGAGCGCGCGGGGAGCGATCTCGACCTTATGGTCATAGGTGAGGTTAAACTCGTCGAGTTAGTTGAAGCTCTTACCAAGGCTGCGGAGACGCTCCGACGGGAAATCAACCCCAACGTCTATTCGCGGCGCGAGTTCCGTACCAGGCTCACAGCGGGCGAACCATTTTTGCGGCGCGTGATGGACGATAAGAAAATTCTCTTTATTGGCGCTGAAGATGACCTTAGACAACTTGCTTCGAATCGGAAAGCTCAAACCACACACACCAGACAAGGCCGAGATTGAGCGCCTGCTGGCGGCGGCGGAACGCGCGTTGAAAGACGCTAATATGTCGCGCATAAGTTCCGATGGACGTCTTGATCTTGCCTATCGTGCCATCATGCAGACAGCGCTCGTCGCACTACTCGCAAACGGTTTCCGTCCGTCTACAGGTGAACCTGGTCACCATCAGCTTCTGATCCAAGCGCTGCCCAAGACTCTGGGTTTACCTGCTGAACGCGTTCGCTTGCTCGACGCATTCCGGGCCGCGCGGAATCGAAGCGATTACGACGGGGTCCCTGTGTCGCATGCGGTGGCGCGGGAATGCGTTGAGGAGGCGCGCCTTCTACTTGAAGGCTTGCGTGCATGGCTTTCTATTAATCGTCCCGAACTCGTATAAGCTCACGCCATAATGAACTCAGCGACCATCGTCCAGAAGCTCTGGAACTACTCCAACATTCTCAGGGATGATGGGCTTTCCTACGGTGACTACGTTGAGCAGTTGACGTTCCTGCTGTTTCTGAAGATGGCGGACGAGCAGTCGAAGCCGCCGTTCGATAGACCTTCGCCAATCCCTCCCGAGTATTCATGGCCGGAGCTGGTCAAGCGAGATGGTGATGATCTGGAGGCGCACTACCGGCATACGCTGAAGGAGCTTGGCAGGCAGCCGGGCTTGATCGGCGTGATCTTTCGCAAGGCGCAAAACCGAATTCAAGACCCGGCGAAGCTTACGCGGCTGATCGCGGATCTCATCGACAAGGAACAGTGGTCAACCTTGGATGCGGACGTGAAAGGCGATGCCTACGAGGGGCTGCTGGAGAAGAACGCGGCGGACGTAAAAGGTGGCGCGGGTCAGTACTTCACGCCGCGCCCGCTGATTCGCGCGATCGTGGATGTGATGCGGCCGCGTCCGGGCGAATCGTTGTGCGATCCGGCCTGCGGCACCGGCGGTTTTCTGCTGGCGGCACATGATTATGTTCGCAAGCACAACAAGCTGGACAAGGCGCAGCTCAAGCACCTGAACACGACGGCGCTGGCCGGCGTAGAGCTGGTCGATGGCGTCGCGCGCCTGTGCTGTATGAACCTGGTTTTGCACGGAGTCGGCGGCGAGAGCGCCGATCATGTGCCGGTGTCGGTGCAGGACGCATTGCGTGGCAAGCATGGCGAATATGACCTTGTGCTCACCAACCCGCCGTTCGGCAAGAAGAGCAGCATCACCGTCGTCAACGAGGCGGGCGAACAGAGCCGCGAGTAGCTGACATACAACCGCGACGACTTCTGGGCCAGCACCTCCAACAAGCAGCTCAACTTCCTGCAGCATGTGCATTCGATCCTGAAGATGCACGGGCGCGCGGCCGTGGTCGTCCCGGACAATGTGCTGTTCGAGGGCGGTGCGGGCGAGACGATCCGTCGCGAACTGCTCAAGCAGGCGGATGATGGGCGTGCAGGGGGCTGGAACCAGCGCTGCCAATTGATCCAGGCAGCGAAGCTGCACCTGCCGGTTGCCCAGCTTGCAGGACGGGTGGCGTTCCGCATAAAGCGTCAGCGCCCGGCTGCCCACCGCCAGCAAAGCGCGCAACCACTGTTGCTGGCGAGCCACCCTGAAATCCGACCAATCCAGCAACATGATCGGCAGCCGGCAGCCTTCTAGGAGCCGCCAGACGATGGCGCGGTAAAACGCTTTGCGCTGCGCGCCCAACCAGCGATTGCCGTTCAGGCAATCCATGCGTTTGACGCGATGTTTGATGCGAATGCCGGTATTCACCAGAGACCGTCCCATGCCGGTGATCGTGACCCGCGCGCCACGGGCTACCGCGTCCACAGCGACCGTCAGCGCATGGCAACGCTTCTGATGGATGTCAGGCAGTGATTCACGAAAAAACTTCTGCAATACTGGCTGTGTGCATGGGCTTCTCCCGAAGATGTGGTGTCCTCGGAAGACAAAAAGTCCATGCACACGCCGTTTCTACTGAAGCCTACCGCCTACCTCGCTGAAATCAATGTCTGTTTTGCGGGGATAGGTCAGGGTTCTTATCATTTGATCTCCCAGGTCGTGTTATGCGGGATATCCATCGCGGTGTAGCCGCCGGGGCCAACCAGATCAGGCATTGGTAAACAAGCAAATGGCTCACGCCCGGTGATGCCCGCGTATTTGCCGGTGCCGCCCGTGATGATATGGGTGCCACAATCCATCTTCGGCTGCGACTTGTCGATGTCGCGCGTATCGAACGTCGAGAATATGACGTCACCGTCGGTATCGGTCAGTGCACAGGCGCCATCAATGTATTGCTTGTCGCCCGACGCAACGCTCAGCGCTGCGCAACGGGCTGACATGTTGTCGAGCATCTTCTCTCCCTTCATGTTTTCGGTGGTCCCGACCGCCTCCAGCGTGGTGACCTTACCGACGCCGGGAACGTCAATGGTCTGCAGAGGCCGAAAAATGAAGTGCGTCACGTAGGGCGTGGTCCCCTTCGTTGCCATCGGATCTGCTAGGACGACCCCGGGGGCAAAGGACATGACTACCCCGGAGAGAAGCGCGGTTTTGACAAGGGCTGCGACGGTTGCCGCGATTATGCTCAGGTTCATGGCTTTCATTGGTGCCTCCTTCTCGGATTGATTATGAGTACTAAGCTTTTTGGTTCATTCAGCACGTTCCTCCAGTGTGAGAGACGCGCGCTAAGTCACGGCGTTGACGCCACTATCGATCCAGGTACATGGCCGGGGGAGTCTCATCCCAAGCTGGACCTGATCACGATGTAAAGCACTGTCAAGGAATAAGATAGAAAGAACTTGCCTAGTTGTGGTAATTCAAGCGATGACTTTGGATATTATGAGCGCGCGTGAAAGTTTAAGTGGGAGTTGGCGCCGAGCTGATACAGATGGCAATGACTAACTCCGCCATCGAGGTGCCACACGAACAAATAGCGGATCTCTGTCGCCGGTTCGGCATCCGCAGCCTGTCCCTGTTCGGGTCCGCGACACGAGACGACTTTCGGCCGGATAGCGACATCGACGTATTGGTCGAGTTTGAAGAGACTGCGCAAGCAAGTCTTTTTGATCTGGTCGAGATCGAGCGCGAGTTGTCGGAGCTATTTGGCAATCGTGCGGTCGACGTGGTCACGCCGGCCATCTTCCGCAATCCGTATCGACGGCGGGCGATACTCAAAGACCTGGAGCGCGTGTATGGCCCCTGAAGACCGCAACGCCGCTTACGAATGGGACGTGCTCGAAGCGGCGAAGGACGTGGTCGAGTTGATGGCTGGCAAGACTCGCCAAGATTAGCATGCGAACAAAATGCTTCGCATGGCGGTGGAACGCGGACTGGCGAGGCGGCAGGCAGAGTGTCGAAGCCGTTCCAGGATCAGCATCCAGAAGTTCCGTGGCGGAACACTATCGGGCAGCGTAACGTGCTGGCACATCAGTACGGCAAGATCGGCTACGACTTGTTGTACCCGACCGCGACGCGGGATGTGCTGCGTTGTATCGAGGTGCTTCCCAAGCTGTTACCGCCCTCTTTTGAATTTCGTAGTTGAAGGCTTGAGTGTACCCAATAAGGGAATTATCATTCCCAATATGGGTATCAAACGAAAAGGCCTGTCTGATGCGTTGTTCACCGCAACCCAGCGTCGCGTGCTTGGCTTGCTGTTCGGTAATCCAGACCGTAGTTACTACGTGAACGAAATCCTGCGTTTCGCCGATATGGGCATCGGAGCGGTGCAGCGCGAGCTTGAGAGTTTGGAAGCTGCTGGCTTGTTGAATGTCACGAAAATCGGCAATCAGAAGCATTACCAGGCTAACCGGCAATCGCCCATATTCGAAGAGCTTCGCGCCATTGTCATCAAGGCTTTTGGCGTGGCTGACGTGCTCCGTGTGGCACTGGCGTCGCTCGCCGGGCATGTGCAAGCTGCCTTCATCTATGGCTCGGTCGCGAAGGGAACGGACACCGCAAGCAGCGACATTGACGTTATGGTCGTCGGTCATGATATTTCCTGCCCGGACGTCATTGGCGCACTTGAAGAAAGCGAAAAGGCGCTCGGGCGTGCCATCAATCCAACCCTCTACAATCGGCAAGAACTCCAGCGCAAACTAGCGGCGGGTAATGCGTTCCTCAACAGGGTTTTTAAGCAACCCAGAATCTTTCTGATCGGGTCTGACGATGACATCAAAGCCTCTCGATAACCTTGTGCGGGCGGCAGCCTCAAGAAAGAGGCGGGAAGCCAACAGGAAGTCGACGGCCTGGTGCGGTCGGCGCGAAATCGGCTACGCGACGCACAAATCGAGGGACTTTCATTCGATAGCCGGTTCGATCTCACATACAACGCCTCGCACGCGCTGGCGCTCGCGGCACTGCGCTGGCACGGCTATCGATCGGAAAATCGCTACCTGGTTTTTCAATGCCTGGAGCACACATTGCGCATCAACCCCGAGAGTGGAAAGTCCTTGCGAAGTGCCATCAGCGGTGCAACGCGGCGGAATATGAGGGTTACTTGGAAGCAGATGAACAGTTAGTAATTGACCTCACCAGGATTACGCACATGTTGCTTGAAAAAGTTTCGGCCATGGTGCCGGTGTCATGAATTCAGTAACCATCGTCCAGAAGCCCTGATACTGCTGCAAGCGCAACCCCCCGAGGCTCGGCCAGAGCCTCGCCCGTTCGCCCTGGCACGCGAACGCTCATATGTTCGCGAGAAATCCCGGCTCACCCTGCGCGATGACGGCCTTCGTACGGCGATTACGTCGAGCATTTGACGTTTCTGTGTTCCTGAAGATGGCGGACGAGCAGTCCAAGCCGCCGTTCGATAAGCCCGTGCCGATTCCCGCCAAATACGCGGCCAAGAGCCAGTGAACGGCGACGGTCTCCGTGGCCTCGCCCCAAGCGACATTGCTGCCACGCTCGAATACCATTGTTTCCCGAAGAAGTTTCCCCTACCACCGCTCCTTTTCCCACCGCTCCGGGTTTGCCCAGTATCTGCTGTTGAGCCAGTCGGGGGTGAGCTTGTAATCGTAGATGTCGTAGTGATAGAGGTTCAGCGGTTTGCCCTCGATCGTGTAATGCCGCACTTGCCGCAGGCCATACGCGATCAGCTCCTCATTGCGCCAGTGGCTGATCGATTGCGGCCAGGTGTCACCGATGGCAACGGTGGCGTAGGTCACTTCGGCATGTAGATCGCGCAGGCGGGCGATTAGCTGGCCCGCGTCGCGTTTATTCAGTTGTTCCATAACGCCGGTGACGATCGCGAGGCGGCTGCGCGCGATGGCGAAATCTTCGTGTAGCAATTCGGCCGCGGATACGAACCTGCAATCCGCGCCAAGCGTGCGCCGCGTCAGTTCGGCGCGCAACGGTTCATCCGCCGGCATCACCCCCAGTATCGAGCCTGGTCGCAGCCGTTCGACGATCCCGATGATGTCGGCGCGCCAGTCCATGCGGATTCACGCGGCGCCCGTGCCCGTTTCCTCCAGCTTGAGCCCGTCCGGCGCGAAGCGGACCCCCAGTTCGCCCGCGAGCATTTTCTGCAACGTGCGCCCCGCGAGCCGCGCGCGCCAGCCTTGCAGCACCGGAACGTCGGTGTCTCCCGCCACCAGCCGTTCGAGCGCGCTGCGCGTCGATAATGCGGCGGGACTGACCTCAAACCGCGCCGCCTGCGCGCGCACCAGCGCCATCAGCACGTCCACCATCGCGTCCTGCGCGGGTGTCAGGTCAAGCCGCGAGGGTGGGCTTGGCCAGGTCGCCTCCGGTTCCTGTGATGCACGGGCGATGGTCTCGATAAGCGTCGCGCCGTAGCGTTGCACCTGCTGCGGTTGCAGTCCGCGCATGCGCGCCAGCGCGGTCTGATCGCGCGGCGTCTGACGCGCCAGATCGACCAGCGCCGGGTCCGGCAGAATCCACTTGCGCGGCTTGTCGCGGTGCGCGGCTTCCCGTTCCCGCCACGTGGCCAGGGCGCGCAGAATGTTAAGCTGGCCGGATGAGAGTTTTTGCAAGCCACCAATGCGGCGCCAGACCTGCGCGGCGTCGATTTCAAAGGTGTGGGCGCGCTGCAAGCGCTCGAAATCGTCCGTCAGCCAGTCGAGACGGCCCTTGTCCGCCAGCATCGTCTGGAGCCTGGGATAAATCACGCTCAGATACCGCACATCGTCGGCGGCGTAATGAATTTGTTCAGCATCCAGGGGACGTTCGGACCAGTCGCTGCGAGTGTGTGTTTTCGAAAGTGCCACACCCAGTATCTGCTGCACCAGGTTGGCGTAACCGACCTGCTCGCCAAAGCCGAGCAGGCTGGACGCGATCTGGGTGTCGAACACAGGCCGGGCCGGTTCGCCGCGCAATTGATACAGTATTTCCAGATCCTGGTGGGCGGCGTGCAACACCTTGATAATGCGCGTGTCGTAAATCACGTCGAGCAGCGGCGACAGACTATCCAGCGCGAGCGGGTCGATACAGGCCACCAGTGTAGGCGTGGCGATCTGCAGCAGGCATAAGCGCGGGTAGTAGGTCCGCTCGCGGATAAATTCCGTGTCCAGCGCGATCCATTCGGCGTCTTGCAGATGCGCGCAGAGCGATGTCAGGCCCTGCGGCGTATCGATGAATAAATCGTCTTTGTTGACTGAGTCCTTCTCAACTGGTGCATGCATGAAAATCCAACCTGGCATTGTTTATCGGCAACTGCTGCCCGCATGCATGATACTGGCGTTAGGTTCCGCTTTACCATCGCCGGACCAGGCGGGGACCAAAGACGGCGGGATCGAGTGGCAAAGCGATCATCTGTCCGGACACGTGCTGACGGGTAAAATATGGGATACGACGAACGGGCGCTTCATCACACCAGCGACACTCTATGACCGGCTGCGCGAGGCTGATTTCGTGCTGCTGGGCGAGGTACACGACAACCCCGATCATCATGCGCTGCAAGCCCTCGTGATCCAGCAGCTTGTGGCGCGCGGCCGCCGGCCCGCTATCGTGTTCGAGATGCTGGAGCGCGATCAGCAGGGGGCAATCGAGCGCACGCTCGCGCAGAGTTCTCGTTCGGCGGATCGTCTCGGTAAGGTCACGCGCATGAGTGCGCGCGGGTGGCCCTGGCCGCTTTACAGACCCTTGATCGAAAACGCGATGGCGCTCGGTTTGCCGATTGCCGGCGCGGACTTGTCAGGTCCCACAGTAGACCGGATTGTGGCGGAAGACGCGGACGTGCTGAGGCCTGAGCGCATGCGGCGACTGGCGCTGGACGCGCCGCTGGCAGCGCGCGATGAAGAGGTCATGCGCGCGGATATCGTGGCCGCGCATTGCGGATACGCACCGCAAGCGCGGCTGGATGGCATGGTCGCGGCGCAACGCGCGCGCGATGCGACGTTCACCGACACACTGCTCGCCCAGGATGACGAAGGCGCCGTGCTGATCGCCGGCAGTGGCCATGTGCGCAACGACTTCGCCGTGCCGGCCTACCTGCGACGGCGCGCGCCCGGCAAGTCTGCGGCGAGCGTCGCGTTTACCGAAGTTGCCGCGGGCCAGACGTCGCCCGGTGATTACCTGCCGGCAGCGGCAGATGACCGCGCCGCATTCGATTACCTCTGGTTTACTCCCGGCAGTCAGCCCGGCGAAGCTTGCGCCAGGTTTGAGGAGAGCCTGCGCAAGCTGCGCCAGCGTTAGCCTTAAGCGGCCGATGCCGGCGTGTGTGCGTTTTAATCCAGTGATAACAGGGCTATGATGACCTGACGCGGCGCGGCCAGATTGACCGGCCTGCAAGATCACGTTCATGCCGGCGTTGCGCGGCATTTCCGGTAACCTGTTCGAACAACTAAATCATAAGGACTATTAATGTTCTGGCGCCCAAGCAAACAGATGAACGCACGCATTTCGAATCTGCGCGCGCATCTTAAAGATGAGAATCCGGTTCTGGTCGATGTGGTTGGCAGTTACCAGGAGCTGGACAAGGTCGCTTACCGGCTGGGTCTGCTCGATCGGAACGAGTCGTTCGCGACCCGCATCTCCTGGTGGCCGATGATCGCGGTGCTCGGCACATTCTCCGCCGGCAAATCCACCTTCATCAATCAATATTTGAGCGCACCTCTGCAGCAGACCGGCAACCAGGCGGTGGACGACCGGTTTACCGTGATCTGCTACAGCTCCGACAACGAGGTGCGCGTGCTGCCGGGGCTCTCGCTGGACGCCGATCCGCGCTTTCCTTTCTATCAGATCAGCGAAGAGCTGGACAAGGTCGCCACCGGCGAGGGCGGCCGCATCAACGCCTATCTGCAACTGAAAACCTGTCCGTCGGAAAATTTGCGCGGCAAAATTTTCATCGACTCGCCCGGTTTCGACGCCGACGAGCAACGCAACGCCACCTTGCGCATCACCGATCACATCATCGATTTGTCTGACCTGGTGCTGGTGTTCTTCGATGCCCGGCATCCGGAACCGGGCGCCATGCAGGACACCCTTGAACATCTGGTCGCCGGCACGGTGCAGCGCAACGACGCCAACAAGGTGTTATTTATTCTCAATCAGATGGACGTGACCGCGCGTGAAGACAATGTCGAGGACGTGGTTTCCGCCTGGCAGCGCGCGATCGCGCGGGGCGGGATCGCAAGCGGTCGTTTCTATACCGTGTACAACGAGCAGGCGGCGGTGCCGATCGAGGACGCGAATCTGCGCCGGCGCTATGAAACAAAGCGCGACGCCGATCTTGCGGAAATCGGTCAGCGTATCGAGCAGGTGAGCGTGGAGCGCGTATACCGGATCGTCGGTTCGCTGGAGAGCCTCGCGAACCGTATCGAGCAGCACAGTGTGCCCATGTTGCGTAGATCCCTGGAGCGGTGGTACCGGCGGGTGATGACCCTCGATCTCCTGATCATACTGCCCATATTGTTGCTGTTGCTGGGCGCCAGCATTTCGGCGGGTTACTGGGACGGCATTGTATTTGCACCACCCTGGATCGATGCGCTGGGCGCTGCGTGGATCACCCTGACTGTACTGGGCGCGGTACTTTTCGCCGCCATGCTGGGAATTCATTTCTGGATGCGCGCGATAATCGCCAGACGCATCGCGGGCGGGCTCGAAGACGATCAGGGTCCCGGTCATCTGGCGCGGGCGTTTCTCAAAAACACCCGCGCCACCAGGAGTGTGTTCCGCTCAACCCCGGCGGGATGGGGTAAGGCCAGCCGTAAACATATCGCCAAAGTGCGCGAGGCAGCCGACGGTTTTGTGCAGAAGCTCAACGACCGCTACACCAATCCCTCGGGCGGAAAGTCTGCCGCCGCCACGTCTGACAACGCCGGGGCGGCTAACTTCGGGGCGGATAAAGACGAATCGCCCGCCCGTCAGGCGTCCGGGCAGCGCGGCTAACGCATGCCGCGCGCTCGGAAGGTTGCCTGCAACAGCACCGACACGCATGGCCACAGCACCATGCTGCTCAGCACTGGCGCCCAGTACAGCCAGGATTCCTGCGCAAAACCCTGAATGCCGTTGATCCACAATGTCGCGCTTCGGTATACCAGCAGCATGAGACCGACGAATATCGCCTGCTGATACAGCGGGAACCAGCGCAGACGGGGATACAGGCGCAACGTGATGTAGGCGATCACCGAAAACCCCAGGGCATGCGCGCCCAGCAGCGTGCCCTGGGCCGCATCCATGATGAGCCCTAGCGCCCATCCGGCGCCGATACCCACCTGGCGCGGCACGGTCAGCACCCAGTAAATCAAGGTGAGCGCCACCCACTCGGGACGCCACGCCACTGCCCACTCCGGCAGCGGCGTCAGGGTAAGCATGCCGGCGATCGCGAAACTGCTGACAATCGCCAGTGCGGAAGACGAGGAGCGGCTCATGCTGGCGGCGCCGGCCACTTACGTCAGGGCGCTGCCGGCGCCGGCGCTGCCTTCGCACGCGTTCCGGGCGTGGGCGACCATACCAGCAGGACCTCACGGCTACGATCCAGATGAGAAAATGGTACGGCTTCGAAGGTTGTAAACGGCTCGCCCGACTGGCGATGCACGCGCGTAATCGTGCCGACCGGATAGTCAGGCGGGTAGCGTCCGGCGAGTCCGGACGTGCTGACCACGTCGCCCACCCGCACATCCGCGTTAACCGATAAGTGGCGCAGGCTCAGCACCTGCGGGTTGCCGGTGCCGTACGCCAGCATGCGCAGGCCGTTACGGTTGACCTGCACCGGCAGCGCATGGCTGGGATCCGAAATCAGGATCGCCGAAGCGCTGAGTGGGTTCACTTCCGTAATCTGGCCCATTACGCCGTGCGCGTCCAGCAGCGGCTGGCCCACGAACGCGCCGTGGTTAGCGCCCTTGTTGATAACGATGCGCTGCCGGTAAGGGTCCAGGTCTACGGACAGCAACTCCGCCACCAGTACCCGCTCGCGGCGCAGTTGCGTGGATGATTTAAGCAGTTCGCGCAGACGGATGTTTTCATGCTCCAGTGCGGAGAGCTTTTGCAGCCGCGCACTAAACAGGAGTTGTCGTGCACGCAAATTTCGATTTTCCTCGACCAATCGCTTGTGCGCCACCAGCGTTTGCGTGAACCACAATCCGGCGCGCGACGGTAGATCCACCAGGTATTGCAATGGATAAATGACCGTGGCGAGCGATGTACGCAGCGGGTCCAGATGCGTATAGCGCTGGTCGATCGTCATCAGCACGATGGAGGTGATGACGCAGATCACCAGCTTGCCGGTGATCGATGCGTCGGCACTAAAAAGGGGTTTAATTGGCTGTTTCTCCCGTGTGGCAAGCGCGTTTGAGGCGCCGATGTTAAACCACGGGTTGCGGAGCGGATACCGATGCCGGCGACAGCCGGTCGAGGCGGGGATACCGGTGGTGAGGCGGGCCCCGCGAACGGACGCCGGGGATGACTACTCCATCGCCAGAAAAGAGGCGCGCTTGGAATCTATCATCTCCAGCACGCGCCCGCCGCCGCGCGCCACGCAGGTGAGCGGGTCTTCGGCAATCACCACCGGAATGCCGGTTTCTTCCATGATCAGCCGGTCCAGGTCGCGCAGCAGCGCGCCGCCGCCGGTCATTACGATGCCGCGCTCGGCGATGTCCGCGCCCAGTTCCGGCGGCGTCTGCTCCAGCGCCCCCTTGACCACACTGACGATGCCGAACAGCGGCTCCTGCAGAGATTCCAGTATTTCGTTGCTGTTGAGCGTGAAGCTGCGCGGCACGCCTTCGGACAGATTGCGGCCTTTGACCTCGATCTCCAGCAGTTCCTTGCCCGGATACGCGGTGCCGATTTCGTGCTTGATGCGCTCGGCAGTGGCCTCGCCGATCAGCACGCCGTAGTTGCGGCGCACGTAACCGATGATGGCGTCGTCGAACTTGTCGCCGCCGATGCGTACGGACGACGAATAGACGATGCCGTTGAGCGAGATCACCGCCACCTCCGAGGTGCCGCCACCGATATCCAGCACCATAGACCCCTGCGCCTCGTCGATTGGCAGACCCGCGCCGATGGCCGCCGCGATGGGTTCCTCGATGAGAAAAGTGCGGCGCGCGCCCGCGCCGGTCGCGGATTCGCGGATCGCGCGTCGCTCCACCTGCGTGGCGCCCACCGGTACGCACACCAGCACCCTGGGGCTTGGCCTGAAAAATTTGCTCTGATGCGCCTTGCGGATGAAATGCTGCAGCATCTTTTCGGTGGTAGTGAAGTCGGCGATCACGCCGTCTTTAAGCGGCCGTATGACGGTGATGCTTTCGGGCGTGCGGCCCAGCATGCGTTTGGCGTCGGTGCCCACGGCTTCGATGGTGCGCGCGCCACCGTTGCGATCGTGCCGGATGGCGACCACCGACGGCTCGTTCAGCACGATGCCCTTGCCACGCATGTAGATCAGCGTATTGGCGGTGCCAAGGTCGATGGAGAGATCGTTGGAAAATGCCCCGAATATACGGTTCAGCATGTTGGGCTGCCGATTAATTGTTATGTGTAAAGGGCGGTAATGTAGCAGTGAGGTCAGGTTTGGGCAAGCCGGGAAATATGATACTTTGCGGGTACTTTATTGCGGGAGACGGCAGTGGCGCTGAGCGCTGAAGACATCCGCAGGATCGCGCATCTGGCGCGGCTGCGGATTGACGAGCAGGATATCCCCCGCTACGCGGACAGCCTGTCAGAAATTCTTGACCTCGTGGAACAGCTGCGCCAGGTGGATACGCAAGGCGTGCTGCCCATGGCGCATCCGCAGGACGTTGCACAGCGGTTGCGCGCCGACGAGGTGACAGAAACCGACCAGCGCGCGCGCTTTCAGGAAAACGCGCCACTTACCGAGGCGGGCGTTTACCTGGTGCCGCGGGTGATTGAGTGAAGGAGCGGTTAAGAGTAGTTCACTTGCGGATCGATTTGCTACTCCTCACGCCTCACTCTCCACACGACGTTTTTTAGGCAATGCACGATCTCACCATCAAACAACTGACCGCAGGCCTGCGCGCGAAGGAATTCACTGCGCGAGAATTGATCTCGCATTTCCTCGCGCGCATCGAGCGCCATGCCGGCGCGCTCAACTGCTTCATCACCGTGACCCACGAGCAGGCGCTGGCGGCCGCGGATGACGCGGATCAGCGTCTGCGCGCGGGCGAGGGCGGGCCGCTGACCGGCGTGCCCTTCGCGCACAAGGATATCTTTTGCACCGGGGGCGTAAAGACTTCGTGCGGCTCGCGCATGCTGGATAATTTCATCGCGCCTTACGATGCTACGCTGGTACTCCGCCTGCGGGAGGCCGGCGCGGTGATGCTGGGCAAAACCAATATGGATGAGTTCGCCATGGGCTCATCGAACGAGACCAGCTACTACGGCGCGGTAAATAATCCGTGGGATAAGGCGCGCGTGCCGGGTGGTTCATCCGGCGGTTCGGCCGCGGCGGTGGCGGCGCGTCTGGTACCCGCGGCGACCGGTACGGACACCGGCGGGTCCATCCGTCAACCCGCCTCACTGTGCGGCATCACGGGACTGAAACCGACTTACGGCCGCGTATCGCGTTACGGCATGATCGCGTTCGCGTCAAGCCTGGATCAGGCCGGGCCGATGGCGCGCAGCGCCGAGGATTGCGCGCTGTTATTGCGGGCGATGGCGGGGTTCGATGCGCGTGATTCGACCAGCATCGATCGCGAGATTCCCGATTACGCCACAGGCCTCGATCGCCCGCTGGACGGTCTGCGCATAGGCTTGCCGAAAGAATATTTCGGCGAGGGGCTGGACGCTGGCGTGGCTCAGGTCATTGATGAGGCGATCGCGGGGTATCGCTCGCTGGGCTGCAACGTGATCGACATCAGCCTGCCCAACACGGGCCTCGCCGTACCCGTTTACTATGTGGTCGCGCCGGCCGAATGTTCGTCCAACCTCGCGCGTTATGACGGTGTGCGCTTCGGCCACCGCTGCGAGGATCCGCAAGATCTGCTGGATCTTTACCAGCGCTCGCGCGGTGAGGGCTTCGGGGCGGAGGTCAAGCGCCGCATCATGATCGGCACCTACGTGCTGTCGGCCGGCTATTACGATGCGTATTATCTTAAAGCCCAGCAGGCGCGGCGGCTGATCAGCGATGATTTTAAGCGCGCGTTCGAACAGGTCGATGTCATCATGGGGCCGACCTCGCCATCGGTCGCGTTCAAACTCGGCGAAAAAGCCAGCGACCCGGTACAGATGTATCTGTCCGACATCTACACGATCGCGACCAACCTCGCAGGCCTGCCCGGCATTTCAATCCCCGCCGGTTTACACCAGGACTTGCCGGTGGGCTTGCAGATCATTGCCAATCACTTCGACGAAAGCCGGCTGCTTAATGTCGCGCATCGGTTTCAGCAGGAGACCAACTGGCATACGCGAAAGCCGGACGGCTTCGCGGAATAGTGTCCGCGAAGTGCGCCTAAAATAATGTTGCCGTTTTGCGCACTGCCGTACGCACACTGGCAAGCACTAAGAATTTGCGGCATAGCTTACTTTCCTGCGTTCGCGGGACGGCTGCATGCTAACGTTCTGACTTAAGTCTTCCGCGTTTTTTGCGTACTTCGCGGACCGCTTTCCAGAGGTAAATTACATGCAATGGGAATCCGTCATCGGGCTTGAGGTTCATGCCCAGTTGATGACCCGATCGAAAATCTTTTCCGGCGCGTCCATCGCCTACGGTGCGGCGCCCAATTCGCAGGCGTGCGCCGTGGACCTCGGTCTGCCGGGCGTGCTGCCGGTGCTGAACGAGGCAGCGGTGCGGATGGCCGTCAAGCTGGGGCTGGCGATCGGCGCGCAGATCGCGCCGCGATCAGTGTTCGCGCGCAAGAATTACTTCTATCCCGATCTGCCGAAAGGCTACCAGATCAGTCAGTACGAGCTGCCGGTGGTGCATCACGGGCATCTCGACATCGTGCTGGACGGCGGCACAATTAAAACCATTGGCGTCACCCGCGCGCATTTGGAGGAAGACGCCGGCAAGTCGCTGCACGAAGATTTTCAGGCCATGACCGGTATAGACCTCAACCGCGCCGGCACGCCGTTGCTGGAGATCGTCTCCGAGCCGGACATGCGTTCGGCCAGAGAAGCCGTCGCTTACATGAAGAAGCTGCACATGCTGGTGCGCTATCTTAAAATCTGCGACGGCAATATGCAGGAAGGTTCGTTCCGCTGCGACGCCAACGTGTCGGTGCGGCCCGTGGGCGAGAAAAAGCTGGGCACGCGCGCGGAGCTGAAAAATCTGAACTCGTTCCGCTTCGTGGAGCGCGCCATCGATTTTGAGATCGAGCGACAGATCGAGCTGCTGGAGGGCGGCGGCTCGGTCGTACAGGAGACGCGTCTGTATGATCCTGGCAGGGACGAGACCCGCTCGATGCGCGGCAAGGAAGAGGCCAACGACTACCGTTATTTCCCGGACCCGGACCTGCTGCCGCTCGAAATCGACAGCACACTGATCGAATCGGTGCGCGCCGATCTGCCGGAACTGCCGGACGCGAAAAAGGAACGGTTCATCCACGACTTTGGCCTGAGTGCATACGATGCCTCCGTGCTGACCAGCACGCGTGAGCTTGCGGCGTATTACGAGGATGTCGTGCGCGAACTGGACGGCAGCCCCAAGCTCGCGGCCAATTGGGTAATGGGCGATCTGAGCGCAGCGCTCAACAAAGACGGCAGGGAAATCGGCGCGAGTCCGTTAACTGCCAAAGCACTGGCCGGACTGCTCGCGCGCATCGATGACAACACTATTTCCGGCAAACTCGCCAAGGACGTGTTCGAAGCCATGTGGGCGGGCGAAGGCGATGCCGACGACATCATCGAGAAGCGCGGCCTGAAACAGATCACGGATACGTCGGCGATCGAATCCATGATCGACGAAGTCATCGCCGACAATCCGCAACAACTCGAACAGTACCGCGCCGGCAAGGACAAGCTGTTCGGCTTCTTCGTCGGCCAGGTGATGAAGGCGTCGAAGGGCAAGGCAAACCCGGCGCAGGTCAATGAGATATTGAAGCTGAAACTCCGCGCGGGTTAGCGCGCGCATCAGTCGCGTGAGGAAATCGCCTCCGACCGTGCTGGCGCAGGGCTTCGGGCGAACGTGTGCTCCCGGCGTTGATGACTCAATCGCCGTTGTGGGTACGGCAAGCGAATACGAGCAGGCTTCAAGGGGTGCTTGTGACCTAACCGCAAGCGCCCTCTCGCCGTGGCAAACGCTGGGCGCAAAGTCTGCACTGCCTTTCGATCACGCCCGCGCGCCCAGATCCAGTTCGGTCGATAACGCGATATCCGCGCGCAGAACGCTGCGCATGTGTCGCAGGCTCTGCTCGTTCAATTCCGGATCTATCGATGCCACGCAGTCGGCCGGCACACATAGCTCATACTCCCGCACGTAAGCGTCGTTGGCGGTGAACAGCACGCAGCTGTCCGCCGTCAAGCCTGTCATGATAAGACGTTTGGCGCCCAGGTGGTCGAGCAGGATCGGCAGGGGCGTGGCATAAAAGCCCGAGTGTTTCGGTTTGAGGATAAAGTAGTCGTCTTCCTTAGGTCTCAGCATCTTCACGATGGGCTTGCCTCGCACATTCGATTCCAGGCCGTGCGACACCAGTGTTTCCAGGCTGGATCGCCAGCGACCAAAATTGTCGTTGACATAAACGCACGGAATGCCGGCGCGGCTGGCGCGCGCCTTGAACTCGATCAGGCACCTGGCCATGTTGAGCGCGGATTCGAACAGGCGGTCGGCGCCCGGAAACTCCAGATCGTTAATCACATCCACGATCAACAGCGCGGTACCGGCGCTATCTGGCGCGTTTCCATGAAGATCTTTGTCAGTCATTTTGTGTGTCCAATGTCGTCGCCAGATTACCCGGCAAAGAGCAATCCTGATGCCAGATTGATCTGTTTTAGCGCCCGCGTTGCCTTGCTTGGCATGAACCAGCAGGCGAGATGACTGCTCGATAGGTCGGCTCGGCGCTGGCTCGGCCCTGGGGTGTCGACGCGCGGTGCGTAAAAGTCGAAACTAGACGCGTCTGTGTTCAGTCAAGGGTCGGCGTTATGCCCCAACCGTTTCTCTCGATCTATACCCACAGGTTCATCCGCGCGGCCGTGTGCGTGCCGTTCGTGCGGGTGGCCGATCCCGCGTTCAATGTAGAGCAGGCCCTGGGCCTGGCGTGTCGCGCCTCGGAGATGAACGCCGCGGTCGCACTCTTTCCGGAACTCGGCATTTCGGCCTATTCCAGCGAAGACCTGTTTCATCAGGACGCATTGCTGGACGGCGTCGAAACGGCCCTCGCCCAACTCGTCGCGGCGAGCCGCGATCTTTCGCCGGTGTTGCTGGTCGGCGCGCCGCTGCGGTTCGAGGGCAAGCTGTTCAACTGTGCGTTCGTTGTGTACCGCGGGCGGCTGCTGGGTGTGGCGCCCAAGTCCTATCTGCCCAACTACCGCGAGTTTTACGAGAAGCGTCAGTTCACCTCCGCGCGCGCTGCCGTCGCGACGGAAGTTGAATTCGGGGGCGAGTGCGTCCCATTCGGCAACGATCTGATCTTCAAAGCATCGAACGTCAAGGATTTCTCGCTGCACGTGGAGATCTGCGAAGACTTGTACGCGCCGATCCCGCCCAGCACCTACGCCGCGCTCGCCGGTGCTACCGTGCTGGCGAATCTTTCGGCCAGCAACATCACGATCGGCAAGGCCGACTATCGCCGCGGCCTGTGCGCCTCACAGTCGGGCAAGTGCCTCGCGGCATACCTTTACTCCGCGGCCGGGCCCGGCGAGTCCACCACCGATCTGGCCTGGGACGGGCACGCCATCATTTACGAGAACAACGAACTACTGGCCGAAGCCCAGCGTTTCTGCTCGGACGAGCAAATCATTACCGCCGACATCGATCTCGAACGACTCGCGCAGGAGCGCATGCGCATGACCAGCTTCAACGATTCGGTCGGCGCGCATCTGGAGCGCGTGCGCGGCATGCGCCGCGTATCATTCGAGTTCGAAGCGCCCGTAGGCGAAATCCCGCTGCTACGGCGCATCGAGCGCTTCCCCTACGTGCCCAATGCCCCGGACGCGCGTGATGAACGCTGCTTCGAGGCGTACAACATTCAAGTGCACGGGCTTATGAAGCGGCTCACCAGCGCCGGCATCGAACGGATCATCATAGGCGTGTCCGGCGGGCTGGACTCCACGCACGCACTGATCGTGGCCGCCCGCACCATGGACCGGCTGAAACTGCCACGCGAGAACATCCTCGCTTATACCATGCCGGCCTTTGCAACCAGCACCGGCACACGCGACAACGCGCACAAGCTGATGCGCGCGCTGGGCGTGAGCGCGAGTGAGATCGATATCAAGCCGTCATGCGTGCAGATGCTCAAAGACATCGGCCACCCCTACGCAAGGGGCGAGGCAGAATATGACGTCACGTTCGAGAACGTGCAGGCTGGCGAACGTACATCGCATCTGTTCCGGCTCGCCAACCTGCATCAGGGGCTGGTGCTCGGTACGGGAGATTTAAGCGAACTGGCGCTGGGCTGGGCGACCTACGGCGTGGGCGATCATATGTCGCACTACAACGTGAATGCCTCGGTGCCGAAAACACTCATGCAGCACCTGATCCGTTGGGTGATCGGCTCCCGGCAGTTCGACGAGGACACCGGCGCCACGCTGCGGGATATCCTCGACACCGAGATCTCGCCGGAACTCGTGCCTGGCGATAAAGATCAAGACCACCCGGCGCAGAGTACCGAGGAGAAAATCGGCCCGTATGAGTTGCAGGATTTCAATCTTTACTACGTATTGCGCTTCGGCTTCCGGCCCAGCAAGGTGGCGTTTCTGAGTTTAACCGCGTGGGGCGACAGGACCAAAGGCGACTGGCCCGCGAGCTTGTCCGTCGAGGCGCGGCATGAGTACGATCTCGCGACGATCAGGAAATGGCTGGAAGTGTTTCTCTACCGCTTCTTCAAGATCAGCCAGTTCAAGCGCTCCTGCTTGCCGAACGGGCCCAAGGTCGGCTCGGGCGGCTCGCTCTCGCCCAGAGGTGACTGGCGCGCGCCTTCGGACTCGGAGGCGACGGTGTGGCTGGAGGAATTACGACGAAATACTCAGGACTAGTGGACGTCGGCAGGGGGCAACAGCGGCGCGGCGGAGGTGGCCGGCAGGTGGTACTGAAGATGCAGCGCCGGGCGCGCGAGAATCAGCTCCGGCTCGCTTGCAACGATGTTGAAGACTACCGGAGATCCATTTTCAAGCTCGACCGTTATCCGATCTCCCGATGGCTTGTTCCGGTACGTGCCTATGCGAATAGCGCTGGCTTCCCGCCAGGCGCGCAACGTGTCCTTGATTGCTCGCGGCGGAAACGCCGCTGGTGATGTTTTCCAGCTACCATCTTGCGCACGGCTGATGTCTATGTCCGGTAACCGCAGCGCCCGGATTCTCACGGCCATGGGCAGTAACGCGGTGGAAGCGTAGGCCGCCGCGCCCGAGTTTTCCAGATCGAGCAGGACATCGCTGATCAGGTGCATTGTGCGACCGGTTTGCACATAGCGTAGCTGGTTGACTGGGTTGATCCGCCCGAATGCGATCGATTTGCCGTTCAGTTTAACGGTAACGCCCGGGTTCGCCAGGCCAAAGCGCGCGAGCTTGAGCGAAGCGGCAGGGTAGCGCGTATCACCAGTCGTGATCGCCAGGTCCAGCACCGACGCGACGCGCGCCGGGTTCGCGCGGACTACAATCGGCGATGTCACCCACCAGTGTCGATGGCGCTTTTCAAGGCGGATGACCGGTTTGCGCCTGCGCTCGATAACGATGTGGTTTACAGCCTCCGCATCGATTCGCAGCAGACGCGCATCCGTCTGGCCCGGCCTCAGCCAGGCGACCGCCGCCAGCCCGGCGAGCACGACCAGCAGCCCGATATTCAACCATGCGCGCGCCGTCATCTGGCGGTCACCGTAGGGGAACCATTACCGCCGGCGGCGGCGCAGCCAGATCAACAGGCCCACCGACACCAGTGCTATGGGCAGCACGGTCAGGAAGAAAAATGCCACCGCGAAAATCTGTGTATTCCCCAGTGTAAGCACCGTGTCGGGGGCGCCTTTGGGGTTGATGGCGATCAGCTCGTCGTCGCGCGCCAGCCAGTCAAAGAGATTGGAGGCCAGCGCCAGGTTCTCGCCGTTGCCGATGTAGCCGTTCGCCAGGAAATCGCTGTCGCCCACTACCGCCACGCGCTGCTCCAGATCCCCACGCTCGCGGGTCAGCCCCAGCGCCAGGGTCAGCGGGCCGGCGCGATCACCGTTTTGACTGCTGAAGCTGATTTCCTTACCCGTGAGGCTGCCTGTTTCCGACCAGGTGCGCGCCAGCGTGGTGAGTATCGGAGCGGCACTCCAGTCCGTAGCGGTTCCGGTATCGAGCGCGGTGGCGAAGGGAAACAGGGTTTGCGCGGACAGGCCCTCGGTCACAGGATGCGTACCGTAATCCACCACCGGCACCACCGCGGGGTGCTGAATGCCCAGCATCTGGCGCAGCTCCGGGTTCGCGTCGACCAGCACGCCGTCGATGAATTCGATACCCAGCTCGCGGGCTAGCGGTCCCGTACCCGCTGGTTCATCCGGGTCGCGCAGCCACAGCAGGTTGCCGCCGCCGCGCACGTAGTCGCGCAGTTTCGCGACCTCGCCCGGCAGCAGCGCTTTGCGCGGCGAGGCGATCACCAGCAGGGTGGTATTGTCCGGGATCTGCGGATCGCGGATGAGATTGAGCGTGCGCACCTGCATACCGCCACGGGTGAGATTGTCGTTCAGGCGGCTGAAGCCGGGGTTGATCTCGGCTTCCGGATCGCGTTCGTCATGGCCTTCCAGAAACACTACCCAGCGAGGAGCGTCGCGCGCAAGCCGTTGCAGCGCCTCGGCCAGGGTTTGCTCGCTCATGTCGTCCACGGTCTCGGTGCGCTCGCCGACCGTTACCGCCATTTGTCCGGTGCTAGTGACACCGGCCGCCTGCGCGCGCTCCGGCTCCAGATCGGGATTGCTGAAACTGATGTTCAAGTCCGGCCTGAAGCGCTTATATTTCCCCAGCGTCTCCTCGATGCGGTCGCGCAAGGTCGCGTCTTCGGGCACGAACGCGGTAATCGAAATCGGCTCGGCTATGGTCGCCAGCAGTTGCTGACTGTCCTCCGACAACGTGTTGCGATTGCCCGCGGTCCAGTCCGCCTGATACCTGTACGCGGTGCTGAGCCACGCCAGCAGGCCGATGACACCGATGAACAGCATGACGAATAGGCCGTTCTGCAGGCGCAGCCGCCAGCGCGACCTGGGGGTGATTTCCATCAGACCTTCATCGCGCCAGGCGTTCGTTGTCCAGCCGCCGGATGGTCAGGATCAGGAACGCGGCGCTGAACAGGAGGTAGTAAATTAAATCGCTGCTGTCGAACAGGCCCTGCAGAAAGGAGAGAAAATGGCCGAAATGCGAGAGATAGATAAACAGCTCGCTGGCCGTGCCCTCGGCGCTGCCGGACATGTAAAGCACGACCAGCAACATGAGCAGCCCGACGCTCGCGACCGCGGCGATCAGAGGCGTTCGCACCTGCGCGGAGATGAACAGGCCCGCGGCCAGAAACGAGGCGATCATCAAAAACAGACCCAGCATGCCGGCGCCGAACTTGCCCCAGTCGAGCTGCGTGCCGCCCAGTAGCGACAGCGGCATCAGCGCGATCAGGGCCAGCAGCCCCAGGGTGAAGATCAGCAGGCTCAGATATTTACCCAGCACGATCTCGGTGACGGACAACGGCGCGCTGGTCAGCAGGGTGAGACTGCCCAGGGCGCGTTCCTCGCTGAAGATGCGCATGGTCAACAATGGCGACACGGCAAGCATCACCACGCCGGCCCAGAACAGCACCGGCGCCAGCACGGTATCGGTCACGCCCGGCGCACCAGGCACGCCCATGAGTTGCGGCTGAATGATGTTCAGATAGTTATCGACCAGGAACAGAAACAGCAGCCCCAGCACGAGCAACACCGCCGCCAGAATCACCCAGGCAAGCGGCGTATAGAACATGCGGCGCAGTTCGCCGCTGGCGATGGTGAGGATCATGCGATGGCGCGATTCTGGTCGGCGGCGGAACCGGCGTCCGCTTCGCTGTGCACCAGTTCCATGAAGATTTGTTCAAGCGTGGTGCTTTGTCGTTGGAGCTCGCGCAAGCGCCAGTTATTGGCGACCGATGACTCGACCAGCGCATCCACCGCGGCCGCGTTCCCGTACACGAGCCGCAGCCGGCCGCCGTCGAGCGGCTCGACCGTTTCGATCCCGGCCAGCCGGCGCAGTTCGCTCAGTGCGGGCGGTGATTCAAACGAAACGATCCACGCGTTGGCGCCTTTGCGCTCGCTTAAACCGGTGAGCGTGTCGTTGAACACCGTGCGCCCGGCGTGGATGATCCGCACCCGATCGCACACCGCCTGCACCTCTGGAAGAATATGCGTGGAGAGAATCACCCCATGCGTGCGGCCCAGTGCGCGGATCAGCGCGCGGATCTCATGAATCTGCACGGGATCGAGGCCCACTGTGGGCTCGTCCATGATCACCACCGACGGGCTGTGCACAAGCGCCTGCGCGATGCCGACGCGCTGCTGAAAACCCCTGGACAGATTGCCGATGATGCGGTGCCCGACATCGATCAGGCCGCAGTGTGTCTTGACCTCAATCAACGCGTCGGCAATGCGCGCGCGCGCAACACGATGCAGACGCGCGCAGTAGCGCAGGTATTCGTCCACGGAGAGATCGGGGTAGAGCGGTGGGCGCTCAGGCAGATAGCCGATGTGCGCCTTGGCGCGCTTCGGAGCATCGAGCAGATCGATGCCGTTAATCGCGATGCGGCCGCGGCTGGGTGCTAAGTTGCCGCTCAGCATCTGTAAAGTTGACGATTTGCCCGCGCCGTTGGGGCCCAGCAGCCCCAGCACTTCGCCGCGCCTTAACTTAAGGTTCAGGTTCTCGACCGCGCAGTGCTGACCGTAGTAGCGAAAGACGGCGTGGGCGCTGACCAGGGCTTCGTCGATCATTAAGGCGTAGAATATTGAGCGGCGGCGCGTCGCGCGCCATATGAATCAAAACGGGTCGGCGCGATTCTATAAGCTCCGCCGCGCAAACGATAGTGCGGTGCGGCACGCGACCCGCATGCGTGGCGGCGGCGTTCTGCCAAAGCGCACTTTGCTGCACGCGCAAATCGATACGCGGGATATTTGTCGCCGCACCGGTGTCCTATCGCGGTAGACGCCTCGAACCGGGTTGCTTTATAGTCGGTGCGGGCGTTAATTAACGTTACATATAAAATATTACGTATATTCGAGGGAATCTTGAACATAGCTACCGGTTTACTGGCCCTGCCATGGTGGGGCTACATCATCGTGGGTCTCGTGCTGACGCATGTCACCATCGTCTCAGTCACCATCTTTCTGCATCGCTATCAGGCGCACCGGGCGTTGACCCTGCATCCGGTCACCAGCCACTTTTTCCGCTTCTGGTTGTGGCTGACCACCGGTATGGTCACCAAAGAATGGGTAGCGGTGCATCGCAAGCACCACGCCAGTACCGAAACGCAAGGCGATCCACACAGCCCGCACGTCGAAGGCATTCACAAGGTGCTGTGGGAGGGCGCGGAACTGTATCGAGCCGAGATCAAAAATCATCCATTTACCGTGGAACAATACGGGCGCGGCACGCCGGACGACTGGCTGGAACGGCATGTTTACAGTCGCTACCCATACTGGGGCGTAACCTTGCTGGCGATTATCGAACTGTCGCTGCTCGGGCTCTACGGTGTCACCTTGTGGGCGGTGCAGATGATGTGGATTCCGTTCTTCGCCGCCGGCGTGGTGAACGGGCTGGGTCATTACTGGGGCTACCGCAATTTCGAGAGTCCGGACGGTTCCACCAATTTGACCAACTTCGGTATCCTCATCGGCGGTGAGGAAATGCACAACAACCATCATGCATTCCCGACCTCGGCGCGCTTCTCCAACAAGTGGTGGGAGTTCGACATCGGCTGGCTGTACATTCGCCTGCTGTCCGCGCTGGGTCTGGCCAGGGTAAAGAAAGTCGCGCCTAAGCCCCTGATTCGTAATGACAAGCAGGGCATCGACATCGAGACGGCGCGCGCCGTCATCGCCGGCCGCTTGTACGTCATGGCGCAATATGCCCGCAGCGTGACCCTGCCGGTTTTCCGCGATCAGTTGCGGCAGGCGGACCTGCCATACCGCGCCGCCCTCAAGAAAGTGAGGTTTGCTCTGGTGCGTGAGGAGAGTCGTGTGGACACGCAGGTGAAGGCAAGATTGCAAGACGCGCTGAGTCGCAACGACGCGTTGCGCACGGTGTACGAGTTTCGTGGCCGCTTGCAGGCGTTGTGGGGTCGCACCCATGATAGCCATGAGCACGTGATGCAGGCGCTGCAGGACTGGTGCCGCCACGCGGAAGCTACCGGCCTGGAGGTATTGCAGGAATTCGCTCGGCGGTTACAGAGCTATTCACTGCAGCCGGCGCGGGTGTAATCTTCGCGTTGGAATTCCCCGCTCACTCCTCGTTGTTACTATAGGCGCGCTATTGGCGGCGTGCCCCCCATCCATGGCGAGACGCTAAAGTGCGTCGATCCCACGGCCCAGCCGTCCATGGCTGGTCGTTCGCGGGCGCAAAGCTCGATCGCTTTGCGAATTCCCCGCTCACCTTACTTGATCTTGGATTCCTTGTAGGTCACGTGCTTGCGCACCACCGGATCGTATTTCTTGATCTCCATCTTGTCCGGCATGTTGCGCTTGTTTTTCGTGGTGGTGTAGTAATGTCCGGTGCCCGCGCTGGACACCAGCTTGATCTTGTCGCGTGCTGTTTTGGCCATGGTTATACCTTGCCGCCCTGGGCGCGCATGTCGATCAGCACCTGATCGATGCCTTTCTTGTCGATGATTCGCAAACCGCGCGTGGATACGCGCAGCCTCACCCAGCGCTGCTCGCTTTCGACCCAGAACCGGTGGAAATGAAGGTTCGGCAGAAAGCGGCGCCGGGTTTTATTATGGGCGTGCGAAACGTTGTTCCCCGTAACGGGGCGCTTGCCCGTGACCTGACAGATCCTGCTCATGCGGCGCTCCGGTTGCCGTAATCGTTCACAGACGGCGATTTTGACAAATAAGCCGTCAGGGTTCAAGGCGAACATGCGTAAACAACCGATGCACAAGGCCGCCCGAGGGTCGCCCACGGATATTGGCAGCGTGCGCCGCGGCCGCTATATTGACTACTAATGAGCGAACGACCCTCCGATCTTGTCTATCTGCGCGAACTGCGACTCGCCGCAGTGATCGGTATCTACGAATGGGAGCAGCGGGTCCGGCAGACGATTAGCATCGATCTGGAAATGGCGGCGGACTTCACATCAGCCGCGGCTTCCGATGCCATCGAAGACACCCTCAACTACAAGGCCATCGCGGAACGGCTCAGCAGTTTTGTCGAAGCAAGCCGCTTCAAACTGATCGAAACACTGGCTGAACGCGCCGCCGACATGCTGCTGACGGAATTCGGCATCCGCTGGCTCAAGCTCAGCGTGAGCAAACCCGGCGCGGTACGCGGCGCGCGCGAAGTCGGCGTCGTTATTGAGCGGTCGGCCGCGGCATCATCCTGATTCTCAAATAACTATTTGGCGAGTGACATCGGTTCGTGGCATATTCGCGCCCTGGGGATGGGGCTGCCCGACACTGCGCTCACGCAAGCTCGCGGTGAGGCGTTCGCAACTTCGATGGTCAAGCAATCAAATCTGCATCCAAACAGAAAAGCAAGCCGTATTTAGACATTACCGGAAATCTGATTCCGTACAACGTCGGGCTCATCCATAAGAGGGGAATATCATGCAGATCAAACCCATTGCGCATGTATTGATGGCCGCGGGCGTCGCCGCGGCATGTGCAGGCGCCTCAATCACGGCGCAAGCTTCCAGCCACCGCGAGGCGCCGCTCATAGCCGGCTTGCCCAAGGTGGACAACACTGATTTTTACATGTTCAACAGTTACGAGTCCGGGCGCGAGGGCTTCGTCACCATCATCGCCAACTGGGTACCGTTACAGGATTCCTACGGCGGGCCCAACTACTTCGCGCTGGACGATGCCGCACTGTACGAGATGCACATCGATAACAACGGCGACGCGGTCGAAGACATCACCTTTCAATTCCAGTTCGACACGAGCTTTCGCAAATTCTCCGTACCCACCGGCCCGGGCCTTGACGGCGCGCCGACCGAATCCGCCATTCCGTTGATCAACATCGGGCCGATCAGCCGGCCTGCCGATGCCAATCTGAACCGAGTCGAGCGCTACACCATGAACGTGGTGCGCGGCGACCGGCGCTCTGGCGTCAGCCAGCCCGTGACCGACTCTAGCGGCGCAACAAGTTTCATCAAACCGGTCGATAACATCGGCGAGAAATCCATCCCCGATTACCAGAGCTACGCCGACGCGCACATTTCTGACATTACCATTCCCGGTTGCAGCGCCGCCGGTGCGCGGGTTTTCGTCGGTCAGCGCCGTGAAGGTTTCTATATCAATCTGGGCGAGGTGTTCGACCTGATCAATCTCAATCCGGTCGGCGATCGCAGCGAGGGGCAGAATATCATCGACGACAAGAACGTCACCTCATTCGCACTGGAGGTGCCGACCGAGTGCCTGACCGCTGGACAGGAGCCGGTCATCGGCGCCTGGGCCACCGCATCGCTACCGCAAGCGCGCGTGCTGGACCCGACGCCGGATTTGGACGCGCCCACCGCCGACGGCGGCGCATGGACGCAGGTGTCGCGACTGGGTTCGCCGCTGGTCAACGAAGTGGTGATCGGCCTGCCGGACAAGAATCTGTTCAACGCGAGCCAGCCGGCGAATGATGTCAGCAACTTTGCGACTTACGTGACCAACCCGACACTGCCGGTGCTGGCCAACGTGCTGTTCGACACCGCGGTGCCGACGCCGCCCCGGCTCGATCTGGTACAGGCGTTCGTGACCGGCGTCGATGGTCTGACGAAGCCGGCCAACGTCAATCTTGCCACGCTGGCGGGTGCGGGCGAGATGTTGCGGCTCAACACCGCCGTGCCGGCGACACCAATCGGCAGCCAGAGCGATCTTGCGTTTCTGGGCTGCGACCTGAGCGGCTTTCCCAATGGCCGGCGGCCCATAGACGACGTAGTGGACATCGCGCTTAGTGTCGCACTGGGCGCCATTACCGCCGAGAATCCCAATGGCCTGCAAACCTGCGACGTGAGCAATCCCGCCAGCCCGAGCGTGGTGCCGGGCGCCGTGGTTACCGACGGCGCGTCGCTGGCCAACGCCGGAGACGGCCTGTTCATCGATCAGTTTCCGTATCTGGGACTGCCTTTGCCGGGCTCGCCATTCGAGTCCAGCGAGCCGAATGGCGGAGGTACCGGACTATGATTACGCGCTCACTTGTTGCGCTGCTCTGTGCCGCGCCGTTGCTCATGGCCGGTTGCGGCGGGGATGACGATGATGATGATGGCGTGGGTGCGGGGGGCAACGCCTTTACGGACATCTTCACACGGGACGCCAACTCAGAGCCGGTCGACTACGGCGATCCCGCCGCGCTTCAGCCCGGTATCGGCAAATTATTCGGTGGCCCGAATGAGGAACCCAGGGAGCCCGACGACGTTTTGTAGTCCGCATGACCAATGCCGCCAGCAGGGTGTTTGACCTCAGTCAATAAAAAGCAGGCGGCACATCGGAGGAATTCCAGGGGTCCACAGAGGCCCCTTCTTTTTTTCCGAGACGGCCGCCGGGCCTGCACACCCATCCACGGTGTGACATTTCCCCTCGGTCACTAATGTAATTTTAATTGATGCCTGTGAAGAGCGTCGATCTCTTCGCCAGAGCTTCCAGTTGACCGCGCGCATGTAATTAATGCTGTCCGATGGCGGGCGATTTTGTTCCGCACAGCTGAAAAATACGGTTATACTGACGCGGTTTTTTGTCCAAGCAAAATACATCGGAGGAGAGGCAGGCATGAGGCGAAAGCTGCCAGGCATTGGCGGAAAGTTATCGATTAAAGCCACCTGGCCGTGCGCATTCGCGATCCTGTGCGGCCCACTGAGCGGTTCAGTGCTGGCGCAAGGGAACGTCGAGGTGGGCAGGCTGAAGGCCGACACCTGTCTCGGCTGTCACGGTATACCCGGTTATACCAACGTCTATCCGTCCTATCACGTACCCATACTGGGGGGTCAGCACGCCGATTACATCGTCTCCGCGTTGCAGGCTTACAAGGCCGGTCAGCGCGATCACGACACCATGCATGCTCAGGCAGCCGAGCTTTCCGATAAGGATATGGCCGATATCGCCGCGTATTTCGAGTCGCTGGGAAGCGCGGCGCCCGGCGCCGGCAAACAAGCGCAACAGACGGCCTCGTCTGGTAGTCAGCAAACGTCCGCGAAGTCCTCGGGTGGCGCACAGGCCGGCGGCGAGCAGACCTACGCGCAGGTATGTTCGACCTGTCACGACTCCGGCGCCTCCGGCGCGCCCAAGCTGGGCTCCAAAACGGCCTGGCAGCCGCGCATCGCACAAGGCCGGCAGACACTGTACGAGCACGCCATCAACGGTATCGGCGCGATGCCGGCCAAGGGCGGCGATCCCAGTCTCAGCGAGGCGGACGTGCAGGCAGCCGTCGATTACATGGTCAGCGAAGCCGGCGGTGCGCAGCAGACTGCGTCCTCAGGCGGCAAGGCGGCGCAGGAATCTCAGCCCGCCGCTACCGGGGCGGGTATCAAGCAGGCAGCCGCACGCGGCGCATCGCTAGCCAATGAATCGGTTTATCAGGGTATGTGCGCTTCGTGTCACGATTCAGGCGCGCTAGGTGCACCGAAGATAACTGACAAGAGCGCGTGGCAGACGCGCATCGCCATGGGCGCGGAAGCCCTCTACACCAGCGCCATCGGTGGTGTCGGCGCCATGCCTGCCAAAGGCGGTAATCCGCAGGCCAGCGAGGCCGACGTGAAACTCGCCGTTGACTACATTATTTCTCAGGTTGCGGGCGGCGGACAGCAGCAATCAGGAAAAGCGGCTGCGGCCAGCGAGCCACGGTCAGGCGCTGCAACAAAGGGGCAAAATATCAAGCAAATAGCCACGCAGGGCGCATCGCTAGCCAACGAATCTGCTTATCAGAGCATGTGTGCTTCGTGTCACGATTCAGGCGCGCTGGGCGCACCGAAGATAACTGACAAGGGCGCGTGGCAGACGCGCATCGCGATGGGCGCGGAAGCCCTTTACACAAGCGCCATCGGTGGCGTCGGCGCCATGCCTGCCAAAGGCGGTAATCCGCAGGCCAGCGAGGCTGACGTGAAACTCGCCGTTGACTACATTATTTCTCAGGTTGCGGGCGGGCAACGGCAATCAGGAAAGGCGACCGCGGCCAACGAGCCACAGTCAGGCACTGCCAGAAAGGGGCAATAATCAATGAAAGCGATGCTTCTGACCTTGAGCGTCACGCTGTTTTTCAACATCGCGCAGGCGGAGAGTAACCCTGCCGCGGGCGAGAAATTAGCGCAACAATGCGCCTCCTGTCACGGGCCGGACGGGAACAGCACCTCGCCGACCTATCCCAAGCTCGCGGGCCAGCACGAGGACTATCTGGCGCAGGCGCTGCACGACTACAAATCAGGCGCGCGCGAAAATCCCGTAATGGCCGGCATGGCCGGGCCACTGTCGGAGCAGGATATCGAAGACCTGGCCGCGTATTTCTCGCAGCAGCAAGGTTTGTCTCAACCGGAGCTCGACTGAATACAGCCGCCGCCCGTGGGCGCCGGAGTATACCCTAGCGCGCGTTAAGCACGTGCCATTCCACAGGCGTGTAAGCCTTGATGGTTAACGCGTGCAGCTCTCCGCTGGCGATCTGCGCGTTCACCGTGGCGTAAACCTGCTGCTGTTCCTTGACCATGCTCAAGCCTTCAAACGTCTCGCTGATAACCACGGCTTCGAATTTGTAGCCGTCGCCGGTCACAATCACCTGCGCGCCGGGAATGCCGGCCTCGATCAGTGTCTTTATATCTTCGGGCTGCATGACTCAAGGGTAAAGGACTTTGAGCGCGCTGTCATGCGCATGTTGATCAGCGCCCGCGGGAAGCGTTGCAGGTTCGCTTTCCGTTTATTCTCACGAGGGCTGGCAGAATAATTTCATCGTGTGACAGTATCTTTTACGAGACGAAAACCCTGATTAGATTCATCCGGACGCCTGGCATATGAGGGTAAATTTGAGGTAATTCTGGCTTAGATTTTGTTATTGATGTCGTTATCGTCGTGCAGTTCGGTAACGCCACATCAAAACTTTTTGATTCTTATAGATGATGGCGTTGGCAGGAATATAGACGATCCCCGCACTTATTGGGTAGACCGTAGTGCCCTGGTGAAACGCAGGCGCTTGCCAAATGGAAACACTGAAAACAAATATCGGTTTCGCGGCACCTGCCGCTATTATTACGAATTCAATCCAAAATCCCGCATCATTGTGAGCTGGCGACATGAAGGGACTAACCAAGATTGCGAAATCTTACCCGTTTGACACTTACGCCAACGCCGGGAACATTGTATCCACTGCAGCAAGGCGGGTGCGCTATGAGCACCCCCGGGCTTCTAAAGATGACGCACGCTCATGTTGCCAGAAGCATCGGTGTAATTACCGCGTTAACCAAAGGTAACCTAAATAGGTTGTTAACCGTGTATCGCGAGAAAAGATCGCTCGGTGGCGCGTCGCGCGCGCCTTAAGCCGCGTTCTCCCCGTCGATTTGTCCGTCGCGCGTCAGCGCGCGGACTTCGCGCACGGCCACCGACAGCATCGCGAAGTTCGGCGTGCCGGCTGATTTCAGTTCGGCGATCACGCTACGATAATGGGCGAGCTTGTTCTGTTTGAGTTCCAGCCAGGTGTCGATTCGCTGCGCGAACGAAAGGCTGTCCGGCGTTAGCCTGAGTACATCTGTCGTAAGCTTGCGCAGTTCGACGCTCAGTTCGTCGCGCAACATGCCGCGCGCGCCGCGATGCCAGTAATCCAGCGCCGGCAGATCGCGCACGCACACGTAAAGCCAGTCGAACGACAGCGCGAAGCCCAGCTCGAAATAGACGTCCGTCACCACCTCCAGCGGCGTGTCCGTGTCGCGGGCCACGGTCACGACGTTGAGCGCGGCGAACACGATCTCCTGTCCCGCGACCTGTCGCGCCAGTTCCGCCGGCACGCCCGCGTCGCACAACTCTGCGATGTGCAATTCCAGCTCCACGTGGCCGTGATCGTGCAGCAGACGCGGAATGCGGGCTTGCACTACCTCCATGCCGCCGCGGAAATGTTCGGCCGTGGCGGTAATGTCCAGCGGCATGCGGCGATTGCGCAGCAGCCACACGGTGGCGCGATCGATCAAACGGCAGATTGCGGTCATCATTTCCAGTTGCATCGCGGCCGCGACCTTAGCGTCCAGTGCCTCGATCGCCGCCCACAATGCGCGCGCACCGAAAATCTCGCACGTGGCGGCGTACGCGCGCGCGATATCATCCGCGCCGCCACCAGTGCGCTCGTGCACCAGCATGTAAAACGTACTGCCCATGCGATTGACGATGTCGTTGGTCAGATGCGTGACGATGATCTCGCCGCGTAGCGGATGATCCACCAGAGCTTGCGCGAACCGCGCGCGCAAGATGGACGGAAAATACGCTTGCAGTTCGCGCGTAAAGTACGGGTCGTCGACGATGCCGGAATCGGTGAGTTCGCGCGCCAGCCGGATCTTGCTGTAGGCGAGCAGCACCGCGAGCTCCGGGCGCATCAGTCCCGCGCGCGCAGTCTCGCGTTTGGCGATCTCTTCGTCCAACGGCAGGGCTTCGAGCGCGCGGTTCAACAGGCGCTCGCGCTCCAGTTGCGCGATCAGGCGCTTCTGGTCACCCAACAGTTCCGCGGCTTGGGAGACGGCGAGGCTGATAGCCAGCGTCTGCAAATAATTGTCGCGCAGCACCTGACTCGCGACGTCATCGGTCATGGCCGCCAGCAACGCATTGCGCTGTTCGAGATTGATTTCACTCCTGGCCAGCGCGCGGTTCAGCAAAATCTTGATGTTGACCTCGTGATCCGAACAATCCACGCCGGCGGAGTTGTCGATCGCGTCAGTGTTGACCAGCCCGCCGCCGCGCGTGAATTCGATGCGCGCGAGCTGGGTCAGACCCAGATTACCACCCTCGCCGATTACCAGGCAGCGCAATTCGTTGGCGTCCACGCGCACGCCATCGTTGCCGCGGTCGCCCACATCAGCGTGGCTTTCCGCGCTGGCCTTCACGTAGGTGCCGATGCCGCCGTTCCAGAACAGGTCAACCGGCGCGCGCAAGATCGCGCGGATCAGTTCAATGGGCGGCAGTCGCTCGGCCTGAATGCCCAGCGCCACGCGCGCTTGCGGGCTTAACGCAATGGACTTCGCCGTGCGCGGATAAACCCCACCGCCGGTTGAAATCGCGCTAACAGCGTAATCGTCCCACGACGAACGCGGCAGCGAGAATAGCCGCTGACGTTCGGCCCACGCGAGCTCGGTGTCCGGATCGGGATCGATGAAGATATGCCGATGGTCGAACGCGGCGAGCAGGCGCATCTTCGGCCACCTCAGCATGCCATTGCCGAACACGTCGCCGGACATGTCGCCCACACCGACAACGGTGAACGCGGTGCTGCGCACGTCCAGCCCCAGCTCGCGGAAATGACGTTGTACGGACTCCCAAGCGCCGCGCGCGGTAATGCCAATCTTCTTGTGATCGTAACCATACCGGCCGCCGGAGGCGAAGGCGTCACCCAGCCAGAAGCCGTATTGCGCGGAAATCTCGTTGGCGATGTCCGAGAAACTGGCCGTGCCCTTGTCGGCCGCCACCACCAGATACGGGTCGTCCCCGTCGTGACGCACCGTGTCCGGTGGCGGTCGCACAGCGCCATCGACGAGATTATCGGTGACATCCAGAAGGCCGCTGATGAAAGTGCGATAACAACGGATGACCTCCCGCTGAACCGCGTCGCGGTCATCCGGCGTCGGCAGATTCTTGCACACAAACCCGCCTTTGGCGCCTACCGGTACGATCACCGCGTTCTTGACGGTCTGCGCCTTCATGAGGCCCAGCACTTCGGTACGAAAATCCTCGCGCCGGTCAGACCAGCGAATGCCGCCGCGGGCAACCCGGCCACCACGCAGATGCACGCCTTCCACCCACGGCGCATAGACGAAAATCTCGAACATCGGTTTCGGCAGCGGCAGTTCCGGGGCCTCGGCCGAGTCCAGTTTGAAGGCAAGGTAAGACTTCTCCTCGCGGCCTGCGGATTCACGTTGAAAATAATTGGTGCGCAGGGTGGCGAGCACGAGCGCCATGAAACACCGCAGAATGCGATCCTCGTCCAGGCTGGTCACTGCCTCCAGCGCCTGCTCGATGCGCGTTTTGACTGCTTCGACGTGCTCCGATTGCGGGGGCACAGTCGGGTCGAAGCGCAGCTTGAACAGTTCCATCAGCCAGCGCGCGACCGCGGGGTTGTTCGCCAGGCTCTGCTCCATGTACGCCTGGCTCAACGGCAGCCGTGTCTGCAGCAGGTATTTGCACAGCGCGCGCAGCAGTACGATCTCGCGCCAGTTCAGTTCGGCCGCCAGCACCAGACGGTTGAAGCCGTCGTTTTCGATCTTGCCGCTGACGATGCGTGTGAACG